>CALZKI010000097.1 GCA_945787995.1 uncultured Lachnospiraceae bacterium
TCTTCTTTTGCAGTATCTTTGTTTCCGCATGCTGTAAACATAGACATGGTTAATACAGCTGCCAAAATAAGCACAAATTTTTTCATGTTTTCTCCTCCTACGATTAGTATTGCTTATTCGTTACGGATTATAGCATAAAAAAATTTGAATACCAGACATTTGGCGAAAATGGATAGAATTACCAGCGCGATATAGTTTCACCAAACAGTCGATACAGCGTTACTGAAAAACCGCATGAATTCCCTTGCGGCTTTATATCACATCGTTCTGTCTGTGCAATGCAGGATCCTCGTATTTATCCATAAAATCATTGCCAAGAAGAATCTTTTGATCAGCAAACCGAATGGCATCTACCACAGTGAAAATGGATACTACCGTATCCACATGTAATTCAGGGAAATAGTTCATGATTTCCATGGGGAATTTGCCCCGAATCACCACGCAGTCTTTGAAATCCTCTGTTTCGTAACTGAGAACATCCCGCGGATGAGGTTTGATGATCACCTGCATACCCTTTCCATACTCTGCAATGATGTCCAGCATAATCTGTTTTCTCACATCCAACTCACAGACAGGATCTGATAAGATCATCAGTTTTCCCTTGGAAGAATCTCCTTCCCGAAGCTGTGCCAAAAGCTTTTCTCCGTCAGGCATGAAGATATCCATCAGATAATGGCAATCCTTCTTAGCCACTCCGTTTATCAGCTTCTCTCTGGGAACTTCTTTATACTTACTCATCTCATATTTCAGGCAGGAGATGTCATTAACTTCCATATCCACACAGTATTTGGAATACCCATTGGGGATAAAGATCAGGTTATGTCTTGCCATGAAGCTTTTCAGTTTCCAATGGCCCAGATTGCTGTACCTGGCATCATCGCATTGTTTGATGGTATCCAGTCCATCCTCCTGGGCATGATATTTGATTTTCTTATAATTCAGATAATAACCGATGGGATCCGAATCGCAGAACACATTGATCTCTCTAAACTGTGTAAAGTCTACAGGAACATATTTCTCCTGCATTTTACCCAGCATTTTTGTATATCGCATCCGCTGCAGCAGATTCAGGATAATGTTTCCCTTATCCGCATGATATTTCATCACTTCCGGGAAAAAAGTATCCGGCTTCTCATCATACATCAGTACATCTTCAAAAAGACCTGTTCTCTTCGTTCTGTCTGCCATATCCCCGAAATCATTGGACATGGTGCTCAAAATGAGAGTAGCCTTCCCCCGTTCTGTTTCCGGCAGATTCAGTTCCTTTATCACGGCGATATAGGCATGATAAAAAGTATGACAAACATACACTCTGGCTTTCAAGAAGCACCTCCCATAGATCAGTTTGCACTGATTCGTGCATTTTTGTTATTTGCGAAGTTTCTTTCGAAGCTTACGATAACCCCATAACAACTTGTAATAAATCACAAACTTCAGAGCAGAGTCACATGCCATATCGATCAGCTTTTTCTCCTCCGCAGCGGTTCTCTCCATATAGTACGGATTTTCTCTGAATGCAGGCCATGTCTGTAACATTTCTTCTGTCATGGCTTTCACATAAGAAACCTTCACAGGCCGCACGCAGGGCATGTAAGTAAACAGCGTATTGATATAAAACAAAAGAGTAAACTTATACTCGATCTCCTTCTGAAACTCTTCCAGAAAGCCAAGACGTTTGGCCTCCTTCATCATGATTCTTCCCGCTTCCAGGCGGTCATTGCATCTGGTCTCGGAAAAGGTATGCACCGTAGAATCACCATGCTGATAGTAGAAATACAGAGGCTCCTGAATATATGCAAAGCGTTTAGCAAGGAGCAGATAAGAATTGCTCATGGCATTGTCTTCATAGAAAATGTCCTCCGGGAAAAACAGTTCATTGTCAATAATGGTTTTTCTTCTGAAGATCTTTACGCAAAGACTTCCGCCATCCATGATCAGGCTCTTTTTGGATTCATGAGTCAGATCCCCCACCTGATCCACACGACTGTTTGCTACAATTTCATCGCTCACCTGAAAGGTATGTTCATGCACCAGTGTATAGTCACAGCCTACAATGTCTGCACCGGTTTCCTTTGCTTTTCCCAGCATTCGTTCATAATAGTCCGGAACAATCCAGTCATCCGCATCGATAAAACCGATCCAGTCACCCTTTGCCATTCTGAGAGCGATGTTCTTTGCTCCACCCTGATGATGATTTTTTTCACTGTGGACAGCATGAAACTTGTCCGGATATTTTTTCTCGTAAGCCTTCAGAATCTCCAGTGAATGATCTGTGGAACAGTCATCCACAGCAATGATCTCATAATCGTCTATGGTCTGGTTGACCAGGGAATCCAGACAGAATGTTAATTTGTTCTCTCCTGCCATGTTGTAAACCGGCACAATAATACTTAGCTGCATGAACCAAGAATTCCTTCCATCATTTCAACTATTGAATCCATGTTTCTGAAATTGTCTGCCACCACCAGACTTGCGTCAATTTCTATATCAAATTCATCTTCCAGTGCAGTCACGATATCGATTACCTCAAAGGAATCTATAACGCCTTCTCTCATCATATCATTTCCCTGATATTTACTTACCTCAGGGTTTGTGTCTTCCACAACTGCAATAATCTTTTCTCTCATGGTAATTTCTTTGTCCACCTTTCCTACATGTTACAGCAGTTCTTTTAGTTTTACTCTGTCAATCTTACCATTGGCATTGATTGGCATAGTTTCCATATACACAATCCGGTTCGGGAACATGTACTCGGGAACCAGTTTTGAAATCTTTTCATGAATATATTCTTTGGAAAGATCCGCGTCACAGAAAAGAACAATCTTCTGTCTCTTTGTGTCGTACAAACAACAGCAGAGGGTGATCTCTTCTATCGCTGAAACTGCTGTCTCGATCTCGCCCAGCTCGATTCTGTGCCCCATATGCTTGATCTGAAAGTCCTTACGGGCCAGATAGATGATTTCTCCATATTCATTGTATTTTACCAGGTCGCCGGTCCGATAGATCAGCTCCGGTACTGCATTGTTCAAAGGATTCTGTACAAAAGCCTCCTTTGTCTTTTCCGGATTTTTGTAGTAGCCCATGGAAAGAGAGGTTCCTCTGACACACAGTTCTCCTACTTCATCTCCTGTCACAAGCTCATTTTTATCATTCAGAACAAGAATATCCGTATTGGCCATTGGGATGCCAATTGGCAATGGCTCGTCATCCGCAAATTCTCTGTCCACAATGTAATAGGTGCAGGCGTCTGTAATCTCTGTGGGTCCATACAGGTTTGCGTACAAAGCGTCAGGAAGTGCTTTCCGCCATGCATTCAACTGCTTATTTGGCATCACCTCGCCGCAGAACAAAACTCTCTTTAAGGTGTCAGTCAGATCCACATTTTTGAAGGCCCGAAGCTTTGCCACCACAATCAGTGCAGAGGGTACCCAGAAAATGGTGTTGATCCTGTGGTCTTTCAAATACTCCAGCAAAGGTACCGGCTGCGAAAACAGTTCCTTCGGAATGATATAACAGGTTGCACCTGTTTTGATGGTACTGTAAATATCCAGAATGGAATTATCAAAATAAAAAGGAGCCTGGTTACCGAAGCTGTCTTCTTCCGTAATCTGAAAGGTCTCTGTGACCCAGTCTGTATAATCGATTACTGCACGATGATTGATAGTTACTCCCTTTGGAATTCCTGTAGACCCTGACGTAAACAGTACATAAAGGAGATCTGTATCAATACCTTTTCTTCTTGCCAACTCCACAGCAGCCTCATCAATTTCACCACTTGTTGTCACATCTTCAAACAAAAGGAACTCTCCGTTATAGTCATACTCTGCAAAAACACCCTGCAGCTCTCCGGTGGTTATCACAACTTCCGGTTCCAATACTTCCAGTATCTTGTTGACTCTGCTGGCAGGCATGTCCACATCAATGGGCGAATAGAAATTCACACTATAGGCAGCACCCATGAAGGATACCAGTACGTCTACCCCCTTCTCCAGAAAAACTGCAACCGGTTTCTTAAAAAGATTTCTTCGGGTCAGCTCTGTGGCGATTCCCAGTGCCTGCTTCCGCATCTGATCAAAGGTGACGGATTTTTTTGCATCTGCAAACGCAGTTTTGTTGGGGTATAATTCGGCTGTCCGGTCAAGCCAGTATGTAACATTTGCTTTCATAATGGGTGATCTCCCTACTCCTTTATTACACTTCTTTTTTCTTATTTCGCATTTATTTCCACTATTACATTTATTTCCATATTTTCAGTGATTGCCGTTTTACGTTTTGCACGCTGATCAGAGCCCGGCTATTCTGCATAGAATTTCAGTTCTTCGGGTTTGATACCTGCTGCCACATACCCGGGCAGATCGTTGATACTGACGGTGAATTTTCCTTCATTCTGATACATATCCTCTGTAAGAAATTCTGTCAGTTCGTGTAAAAGAATGGTAGAAACAAGGGTCATTTCATCCAGGTGTTTCACCTTCATAATGCCTCTTTTTTCCAACTCTTTTCCCCGCTCATCACGATCCACCTCCGTGTTGGTTACCTTCAGGTTCAAGGGTCTTACATGCATGCTGTAAGTTTTTAGACAGGTATTCCCACTGTAATCCGTGTACTCTCCGGTAAAAGGTTTATCAAATCGGTAAGGCACCTTACAGGCTGCCTCCACATGATGCATCTGTGTAGTGGAATCTGAAGAGGTATTTCCCAAAGTAAGCTGCTTTGCATGATTGATATCCAGGAAATCAAAAACAGAACCGGGGCCAAAAGCACTGGGCTGATCCATCTGCAGTAACTCACCGGCTCTTTTCCCCCACACCATCCAGGAGTAAATGGGATGTCCGGTTCTCTTAAAATCCGCTCTCTTCATGGCAGCATTGCCCAGAGCCCCTACTCTGCTGGGGCTGGTTCTGATATCAAAGGGTTCTCCGTGGCAGAAATCCCAGGTAAAGGTTCTGATCATCACAGTTCCTTCCGGCCCCACCAGTTCCTGTAAGGAATCGATCAAATGATCCGGTACCAGCCGCACACCGATCCTTCTGCAGTACAGAAGTACATTGGCCATATCAGAAGAAACATCAATAATGTCTCCCTTTTCCACACCTACTCCCTGCAGGAAATCCATGTAATCCAGTTCTTTTCTTTCTTTTGCACTACCCATTGTATTTCGTCATCCAATCCTTGTCTTATTGCCCTAGTATGACAATTTCAACATTATTTGCTGTCTTGTGTATCATATGATAAGCGTTTGTCTTTCGTGCGTTGCAGACTTATCCCGGCGAAGGTGTTATGAATCCATCAGATCATGGGCGATCAGTCGCTTCACTACCGCAACCACATCTGCTGTGTGGGCACCAAATCTTTCGCACATATCAAACAGGTCGTTTCGGCCGTCCGCATAAGAAATCACATCTCTCTGTAACATAATACCATCATAGGTACCTTTCCGGCTAATGTCGGAATACAAACCTCTTTTGCCTAACTGAGGCTCACATAACACTCTCATCTTATAATAAGCGTTTGTCTCCAAAGCTTCAATCAAATCTGTCATGGCCACAAAGCTTCCCTGAAAGCCTTCCGGAGAAATATAATGCATATCATCCGCAGAGGTATGATATTCCGGGAATTCACCGAATTTGGATCTGCAGAAACATACCACCGGCAGATCCACACCGGGTGCGTTGTACTGTCTCTCATCAGATCCTCTTTCATGGAAATCATATACCGTATATTTTTCCTGCTGCTTTAGGATGGTTTTCAGTGCCTTATCCGCCAGGGTGTCTGCATATTTGGATTCTATCATGGAGTAATCATAAGAATCACCCACACAGGATAGCACAAATCCGGCCATCAACTTATCCTGCAGGTGTTTTACCATATTTCCCTGACTCAAATAGGCGATCGCACCGATGGTTTCCGGATTGAACACAAATCTGTATGTATATTTTCTGTCAGGCATGGCTGCTACATAGCGAATCAATTCGGCTTGTAGTGCCAAACCGGAACATTCATTATTCCCCATGGAAGGATGACAGAAATAAGTGGTAAACATGATTTCCCGATCTGTGGCACCGGGCAGGATCACTTCTGCAAGTTCCAGATTACCATCTATAAATTCACTGTCCACATACATATGGTATTTTCCCTCTTGCAGGGAATCCAGTTGTTTCTGGGACATGCAGAAACCATATCTTTCTTTGTAATAGGATGTGACATAAGGAATCACTTCGGGCTGGGAGGGCTCTGTGTAAACATGCTTCTTTAGTTCCTCCAGACTCACCCATTCATCCACCGGTGCGGAATAACCCAGCACGTGAAGATTATGCTTCTTGAAATCGATAATCCGATTGCCGCCTTCATCCTCCACGTATGCCTCCCGGATCACCCACTCCTTGGGAACAGTCCAGTCAAACACCTGGGATCCCGACGGAATCTGAATGATCTTCATAGATTCTGCTTCAAAGGGCACCCCGATATAAGAAGCAATGTCTGCCAAAGTCTGCCTTACGCCTTCTCCGGTCAGACTTCTGTTATAGGGAAATATTTTTCCGGCAAAGTCGTACATTCTCTGCCCTGCTGCATCAAAATAACTGCTCATTTTTCATCTCCACGATGTTATTTTCTCCCTTGGCAGAATTGTGTTCCTTCGCCTTGGACCTATATGTCTGTTTCAGACACGCTCTCGCTTAATATTCCGCCGACAGGGGACTTACTTATTTCTTTATTCCGGTTCCTACAGCAAAACCTGCAGAGCCTGTATCGTCATATCATAATCTCTCTGCATTGCTTCCACCAGAGGTGAAATATCTCCCTCCGGATTTCTACTTCGCAGACTCTCTGTCAACCGACCGGCAGACTCGCCAAGTGCATCCAGACTAAGATTTGCACAGATGCCTTTTAAGTTATGCGACTCCCGAAAAGCCGTTTCGTAGTCTTCTGCCTGTAAGGCATTCCGAATCAGTTCATCATATCTATAATTCGTAAATTTAATCAGAAATTTAATAATTCTGTCGTCATCCACCAGACGAGTTTTCACACTGTCATAATTTCCCTTCAGGTTTTCATAAATACGTCTTAATTCCATATTCTTATTCCTTTCTCATCAACAATGCTCAATATAGTATTTTATCATGCAGTTCCTTACAAAAC
>CALZKI010000098.1 GCA_945787995.1 uncultured Lachnospiraceae bacterium
ATGTCTTACAGAGAACAAACAAAAGTTATTCATATCGGAGATAAAGTCATCGGTGGTGGAAATCCTGTACTGATCCAGTCCATGACAAACACAAGAACAGAGGATGTGGCAGCCACTGTGGCACAGATTCACAGGTTGGAACAGGCAGGTTGCGAGATCATTCGTTGTACCGTGCCCACGTTGGAAGCGGCGCAGGCACTCAAAGAGATTAAAAAGGAGATTACCATTCCTTTGGTGGCGGATATTCATTTTGACTACAAAATGGCAATTGCTGCTATGGAAAACGGTGCGGATAAGATTCGTATCAATCCCGGAAATATCGGCAGCAGGGAAAATGTAAAGGCTGTTGTGGATGTGGCGAAGGAGAGGAACATTCCTATCCGTGTTGGCGTAAACAGCGGTTCCCTGGAAAAGAACCTGGTAGAGAAATATCATGGAGTTACGGCAGATGGTATTGTGGAAAGTGCTCTGGATAAAGTGCATATCATTGAGGAATTGGGATACGATAACCTGGTCATCAGTATCAAATCTTCTGACGTGCTGATGTGTACAAAAGCTCATGAAGTCTTGGCTGACAAGACCAAGTATCCGCTTCATGTAGGGATTACGGAATCCGGTACTGTATGGAGTGGCAACATCAAGTCTGCTCTGGGCCTTGGCATGATTCTCTCTCAGGGTATCGGCGATACCATTCGTGTATCCTTAACGGGAGACCCCGTAGAAGAAATAAAGTCTGCCAAATTGATCCTGAGAACATTAGGCCTTCGCAAAGGAGGCATCGAAGTGGTTTCCTGCCCTACCTGTGGAAGAACCAAAATTGATCTGATCGGGCTGGCCACCAAGGTGGAAGAAATGGTTGCCGACATTCCTTTGGACATCAAGGTAGCGGTAATGGGCTGTGCTGTTAATGGGCCGGGAGAAGCAAAGGAAGCAGACATCGGCATTGCCGGCGGTATCGGGGAAGGTCTTCTGATCAAACACGGCGAAATTGTGAGAAAAGTACCGGAAGAGCAGCTGTTGGCTGTTCTGAAAGAGGAGTTATTGCACTGGAATGAGTAATAAGAAGTTTTTTGAAGTATTTCCAACATTAACAATAGACGAAAAAAAGAGAGCTCTGTTTACGGAAGTAACCGTGGACAGGGTTTCTTTATCGAAGAAACAGGATTTTCTGCGGGTATATTTTACGGCTGACCATATCATTGTGAAAGACACCGTTTATGCGGTGGAGCATGAGATTAGAAAACAGCTTTTTCCCCAAACGGAGGTGAAGGTAAAGCTGGTTGAGAAATTTGAATTGTCCGCCCAGTATACTCCGGAGAACTTCGTTCAGGCTTATCTGAAAAGTATGCTGACTGAGCTGAAGCAGTATTCCCATATCCTGTACAATGCCTTGAAGAAGGCAGATATTGAATATCCTTCTGAGAAGACCGTACATTTTATTTTGGAAGATAATGTTTTGATCAGAGAAGCGGTGGATGATTTTTTGCGAGTCATGGACAAGGTCTTCAATGAGCGGGCGGGATTGCAGGTGCAGTTTACGGTTGGATACAAGGAAAGTCAGGGAAACCGGTTTGCCCAAGAGGACGATAACCGTATTGCTATGGTTATTGCCGAAATATCGAAGCGGGCAGGATATAACACTTCTTCGGAGGGAGAAGTGCAGGAAGAAGGTGCCCTTGAGCTTCCTTCAGGAGAACCGGAATCTGCAGCCGGAGAAGACAAAAAGACAGAAAGTCAGAAACCCGCTGCAAAGGGTGAACTGCGCTCCGGAAGCGGACGAAAAGGTCAGGTCAAAGGGGATAAGAAGGATATGCCGCCCAGATCTGTGATCCGTTCTGATAATCCGGATGTGATTTATGGCAGGGATTTCGAGGATGAAATTCTGAATATCGAAGACATTCAACCGAATGAAGAGGTTGTGGTCAGAGGAAAGATTCTGGCATTCGATAAACGAGAGATCAAGAATGAACGAACCATCCTGATGTTTACTTATACAGATTTTACAGACACCATTGTGTCCAAGATTTTTGTACCCAATGCACAGCGGGAACAGGTGGAAGCAAACCTGAAACCGGGCTCCTTTATTAAGGTAAAAGGTATGGTGCAGATGGACACATTTGACCATGAACTGGTGATCGGCTCTGTAGTAGGTGTGAAGAAGATTCAGGATTTCACCACATCCAGAATGGATCGCAGTCTGAAAAAGCGTGTGGAATTACACTGCCATACCAAGATGAGCGATATGGATGGCGTTTCGGAAGCGAAAGATCTGGTGAAACGTGCCTATCAATGGGGACATCCTGCGATTGCCATTACAGACCATGGCGTTGTACAGTCCTTTCCGGATGCCAACCATGTATGGGAGGATTTGTGGAAGGCAGAGAAAAAGAAACGCCAGGAGAACGGAGAAGAAGAGCCTGATAAACAGGACTTTTTCAAGGTGATCTATGGCGTGGAAGCCTATCTGGTGGATGACCTGACGGATATTGTGACAGGGGAAAATATAGTTCCGGGGGCAGAAGGGCAGCAGCTTAATCAGACCTATGTGGTTTTTGATATTGAGACCACCGGTTTTTCACCTGTTTCCGATCGCATCATTGAGATTGGTGCGGTCAAGGTGGAAGAAGGCAAAATAACGGATAAGTTTTCTACTTTTGTGAATCCCCAGATGCCTATTCCATATGAAATTGAGAAATTAACGTCGATTCGCGATGATATGGTTATGGACAGCCCAACCATTGAAGTGATCCTGCCTGAGTTTCTGGAATTCTGTAAAGATGCCATACTGGTTGCCCATAATGCCAAATTTGATATGAGCTTTATTATGGAGAACTGCAGACGACTGGAGTACCCTGACAAGTTCACTTATGTGGACACGGTGGGAATTGCCAGGGTTCTTTTGCCCAATCAGGCAAAGCATACCCTGGACGCTGTGGCGAAAACATTGAACGTATCTCTGCTGAGTCATCATAGAGCAGTAGATGATGCAGGAGCCACTGCGGAGATCTTTGTCAGATTTTTGCCTATGTTGGAGGAAAAGGGAATTCAGGATTTTGCAGGCCTGAACGCCCTTGGCAAATCCAGCCCGGATATTATTAAGAGACTGCCTACATACCATTGCATTATTCTGGCCAAGAATAACGAGGGACGTATGAATCTGTATCGCCTGATCTCCCTGTCCCATTTAACCTACTTTGCCAGAAGACCCCGTATTCCCAAGAGCGAATTACAAAAATACAGGGAAGGTCTGATCCTGGGCAGTGCCTGTGAAGCAGGAGAATTGTATCGTGCTTTACTGGATGGTGCATCGGATGAAAGAATTGCCCACATCGTGGATTTCTATGATTATCTGGAGATTCAGCCTGCAGGAAACAACCGTTTTATGATTGATTCTCCCAAGGTGAGAAATATCAACTCTATGGAAGATATCCTGCAGATGAACCGCAGGATCGTAGATTTGGGGGAACAGTTCAAGAAGCCTGTGGTGGCTACCTGTGACGTGCATTTTATGGATCCGGAGGACGAGGTATACCGCCGTATCATTATGGCGGGACAGGGCTTTGAGGATGCGGATAACCAGGCACCGCTGTATCTTCGAACTACCGAGGAAATGTTGGAGGAATTTGCATATCTTGGTTCGGACAAAGCGGAAGAAGTGGTTATTACCAATACCAATCTGATAGCAGATATGATCGATTGTATGTCTCCGGTTCGTCCGGACAAATGTCCTCCGGTGATTGAGGACAGCGATAAACAACTGACAGAAATCTGCTACAACAGGGCACATGAAATATATGGTCCGGAGCTGCCCGCTATTGTAGAGGAGAGACTGAAGAGAGAACTGAATTCCATTATCAGTAACGGTTATGCGGTTATGTACATCATTGCCCAGAAACTGGTATGGAAATCCGTAGAAGACGGATATCTGGTAGGATCCCGAGGTTCTGTAGGTTCCTCTTTTGTAGCATTCTGTTCCGGAATTACCGAAGTTAATTCCTTAAGCCCTCATTATATCTGTAAGGAATGTCATTATTACGATTTTGATTCTGAAGAGGTAAAGAAATTCAGCGGTATGGCCGGATGTGATATGCCGGACAAGGTATGCCCGGTTTGCGGGGCACCTCTGATCAAGGACGGATTCGATATTCCTTTCGAAACGTTTTTGGGATTTAAGGGAGATAAGGAGCCTGATATCGACCTGAATTTCTCAGGAGAATATCAGAGTAAATCCCACAAATATACGGAGGTTATTTTTGGTCACGGACAGACCTTCCGTGCCGGAACCATTGGTTCTCTGGCAGATAAAACGGCTTTTGGTTATGTGAAAAATTATTATGAAGAACGTGGGATCCATAAGAGAACTGCAGAGATCAACAGAATTGTAACCGGATGTACCGGCGTACGGCGAAGTACAGGCCAGCACCCGGGAGGTATTGTTGTGCTTCCGGTGGGAGAGGATATCAACTCCTTTACCCCGGTGCAGCACCCGGCCAATGATATGACCACCGATACCATTACCACACATTACGATTACCATTCCATCGACCATAACCTGTTGAAACTGGATATTCTGGGACACGATGATCCTACCATGATCAGAATGTTACAGGATCTGACGGGGATTGATCCGGTTAAGATTCCACTGGACGATAAGCAGGTCATGTCCCTGTTTGCAAGCACAGAGGCATTGGGAATCACCCCTGACCAGATTATGGGCACAAAACTGGGAGCCCTTGGTATTCCGGAATTCGGTACAGAATTTGCCATGCAGATGCTGATTGATACAAAGCCCAAATACTTCTCGGATCTGATTCGTATTGCAGGTCTGTCTCATGGTACGGATGTATGGCTGGGCAATGCCCAGGTGTTGATCGAGGAAGGAAAGGCCACCATTTCAACTGCCATCTGTTGTCGAGATGATATTATGATCTATCTGATCAATATGGGCGTGGAGCCAAGTCTGGCCTTCAAAACCATGGAAAGCGTGCGAAAAGGTAAGGGCCTGACGCCGGAAATGGAAAGTGCCATG
Organism: uncultured Lachnospiraceae bacterium; assembly: GCA_945787995.1. GTDB lineage: Bacteria > Bacillota > Clostridia > Lachnospirales > Lachnospiraceae > Acetatifactor. The sequence continues at coordinate 5,030 of CALZKI010000098.1, forward strand.
TTAGAAGTGAATGTACCCGATTGGTACATCTGGTCCTGCAAGAAGATCAAATACATGTTCCCCAAAGCCCATGCGGCTGCCTATGTTATGATGGCATGGCGTATCGCCTACTTTAAGGTAAATTATCCGTTGGCTTTTTACGCGGCATTTTTCAGTATCAGAGCTTCTGCTTTTTCCTATGAAATCATGTGCCGGGGACAGAAGCACTTGGAAGAAACCATGGCGGATTACAAGAGACGCAGTGATACTTTGAGTAAAAAAGAGCAGGATACCTTAAAGGATATGAAGCTGGTGCAGGAAATGTATGCCCGTGGCTTTGATTTTATGCCCATTGATGTATTCCGGGCCAAATCCAGAGACTTCCAGATCATTGACGGCAAGATCATGCCTTCCCTGAACAGTATTGACGGTCTGGGTGAAAAGGCTGCCGACGCCATTGTGGAGGCCGCAAAAGATGGTCCGTTCTTATCCAAGGACGACTTTAGACAGAGAACCAAGGCCAGCAAAACGATAGTTGATCTGATGAGCGATCTGGGACTTCTCGGAAAACTGCCGGAATCGAACCAGATCAGCCTGTTCGACATGTTCTGATACCAAGGTCATAATCCGGGCATCCACTACGAGCTTGCTCGAAAGTGGATGCCCGGATTCATGACCTGCCCCGACATAGCCACCAACATGTATGGTTGGCACGGGAGGCCAAACTGTGTTATGATAAGCGAGTGTGAACAAAGAGCCACAGGGACACTAAAAGATCCATTTTCCCCGTCCCCATTGGCTCCGTATACAGGAGGAAGATAATAATGAGCGATTTTCAGATCGGTACAAAATGTGTACAGGGTGGTTATCAGCCCGGAAATGGTGAACCGAGACAGGTCCCTGTGATTCAGTCTACTACTTTCAAATATGCAACCAGTGAAGAAATGGGTAAGTTATTCGACCTGGAAGCAAGCGGCTATTTCTACACAAGATTGCAGAATCCTACCAATGATTATGTAGCTGCGAAGATTGCAGAACTGGAAGGTGGTACAGCTGCTATGCTGACTTCTTCCGGACAGGCTGCCAACTTCTTTGCCATGTTTAACATCTGTCAGTGTGGCGATCATATGGTTGCTTCTTCTTCCATCTACGGAGGAACATATAACCTGATTGCTGTAACAATGGCAAAAATGGGCATTGAAGTAACATTTGTATCCCCCGATGCCACAGAAGAAGAACTGCATGCAGCTTTTAGGGAAAATACAAAGTTAATGTTCGGTGAAACGATTGCAAACCCTGCATTAACTGTGTTGGATATAGAACTCTTTGCAAAAGTAGCACATGCCCATGGGGTTCCGTTAATTGTTGATAATACATTTCCGACACCTGTGAACTGCAGACCTTTTGAATGGGGTGCAGATATTGTTACACACTCCACAACAAAATACATGGATGGCCATGGGGCAGCAGTAGGCGGATGTATCGTAGACAGCGGAAATTTTGACTGGATGGCACATGCAGACAAATATCCCGGACTCTGCACCCCGGATGACAGCTACCATGGTGTTACCTATGCAGAGAGATTTGGAAAAGAAGGTGCGTTTATTACAAAGGCAACCGTACAGCTGATGCGTGACCTTGGTTCCATCCAGGCTCCGCAGAATGCATTCTATTTGAATCTTGGTCTGGAATCCTTGCATGTAAGAATGAAGCAGCATGTGGAAAACGGACAGGCGGTAGCAGAATTTTTGGAGCAGCATGAAAAAGTTGCTTATGTAAATTACTCCGGACTTCCGTCCAATAAATATTATGAGCGTGCACAGAAATATCTGCCAAACGGCGGTTGCGGTGTAGTGTCCTTTGAACTGAAAGGCGGCCGTGAAGCAGCTTCTGTATTTATGAAGAATCTGAAGATGGGTGCGATTGAAACACATGTAGCTGACGCAAGAACCTGTTGCTTAAATCCCGCAACATCGACACACAGACAGATGACGGATGAACAGCTTTTGGAAGCAGGTATCCCTGCAGGACTGATCCGTATAAGCCTTGGGCTGGAAGATAAGAAGGATCTGAT
>CALZKI010000099.1 GCA_945787995.1 uncultured Lachnospiraceae bacterium
TCTGAAATCGGTGCCTCCTCCGCAACCGGAATTTCTTTTTCCGGTTCCTCGACAGGTGTCTCCTGTTCGGCAACAACCTTTGGACTAAGCATTAACTGTAAACCGATTCCCGCAAGAGCAGCCCATATCCACAGGGAAAATAGATCATACTCCAAAGTACCCATGGTGCAAAAGGGAACAGGGGCAAGTGCAAGAAGAATCAGAAACGGAATCTGTTTTGCCCTGTCCCACACATGATACCCCGGTAAGTTCAGAAACACCAGGCAGGCCAAAACAACACCTTCCAATGTGGTACGGAATACATCCTCTTGGAAATACAGTGCATAATGGATTGCTTTTGCATCCTTCAGTACAGCAAACCAATCAGAAATCACCATTGCCAGATCCACATCATGGGCTACCGCTGTTATGGTAAAAAATACAAAACCTACAGCAATGGTAGCAATAATATAGGAGAGAAATAGACAGGCCTTTGTTTTGCCGTTGTACCATTCACTGTCCTGAAGGCCCAGGGCAATCCCGAACAACAGGATCATCATACAATAGGGTTCCAGGAAACAGCACACCCCTGAAAAAAGTGCAGCCAGAATAATACGAAAAACCAGTCTCGCACTTCCCACATCTTTTCGATACAGTTCAAACAAACCCGCGGTGAAGTAAACTGCTACAGCAAACAGAAAAAAAACAAGGCACTGGGCATCCGCTTCAAAAAGCAAAGAACGGTTACTGTATGCAAAAGCAAAAACCACACTGCTCACAACTGCGGGAATAACCCCTGCCAGACGACGCATTCCAAAATACAGAAAAAGAATGGTTACCATCTGCAGCACGAACTGTAACACAACAGCGGAAAACACCTTATTCCCCAGAATACGCATGACAAAAGACAACACATAAATATAAACATACGAACCGATATGCTGTAAGGAAGGCAAGGTATCATTGATTTTAATCATTGCCAGTTCATAATAAAAATCATCTGCCAGTTTCCATTCAAGGGTATGCAGCATCTGAGCATAACGAATAGAAAAAGCACCGGCCATGACACAAAGTAAGATAATCCCTTCCAAAATAGCCAAAAGAACTTTTCGCTTAACAGAAGGAGTTTCTTTCCGGGAATTGTTTTTAGTAAGCAACCGCACTACCCAACGACCCAGGAAGAAAATCAGAACCAGAAGTCCCATAACAGCAGCACTTCCGCCAAGCCAAATGGCATCATAAAGAACAGAACCATTCGTTTTTAATGATTCCATTTCCGGCATTCCCGTCAGGAACAACTTCAAATATCCTACAATATTTAATCCAATAATTGCCGCTGTAACAGCCCAAATTAAATCAGTTAACCAATTCTTCTTAAATGTCATATTCATTTCCTCCCGGTAATGCAATTACCGATTGGTTCTAATGTAGCGCTCCTTCAATACCTCTACCATTTTACAGTAGATTTCTTTACACTGTTCAAAGTTTTCTTTTCTGATATGCAAAATACAAGGACTGATATAGTCCTGATAGAGTTCCTGATAAACAGCCTTTGCATCTGCCCGTTTATCGATACGTTTCACGATAGTAGGTGCAATATTGTAATACTGCTTTACCAATTCTCTACCATCCGGGGTATTCATCAAAACAGTATCCCGATAGTCCTTTAACAGACGCAGTTCTTCACATTCCGCAGATAATCCCAAGGCAGTACAGGTGGCGGTAGTCACGTAGCAAAGCTTTCTTTTAAATCCGCCATCTATATCAAGACTGCTTGCAGCCTGAATATGGGCTCCTTTAAAATGTGTTGACCATACTTCACAAATACCATCAGCAAAAGGTTTACCCACTCGTCTGGAAGCCACTTCCAGAATACCCGGAAGCACATAAGAAACCATGAACAAATTCACGTTCATCATGTACTTCTCGCATTTGGATTTGGAACTGATGGCTTCACATTTCTTCTCCACACATCCGGCAAGAATATCTCCTGTCTTCTGCACCAGTTCCCCATCTTCTAAATCTTCTTCCGTCAGTTTTTCCACCAGCGAAAACAGATCCACATATTTGTTGAGAAAATTTTCAAAGCTTGTTTTATATGTATCTTTATTAAACGCTGCCAGGGAAGCATCCATTTCATCAAATATCCGTGGTGCAACCTGTGTTAACGTTTCCAGAAATTGCTCATTCATTTTCACAAACTCCACTCATTATTCGTCCCAGTTGTGATATACAGCCTGTACGTCATCATCCTCATCCAACAGGTCCAGCGTTCTCTGAAGATTTTTAATTGCAGTTTCGTCTGTTAAGGTTACATATGTCTGGGGAAGCATTGTGACTTCAGCTGACGCCATAGGAATGCCTGCTTCCTCTAATGCTTTGGATACTTCTCCGAACTGATCCGGATCTGTCAGAATTTCAAAGCTGTCATCTTCTTCGTTGAAATCTTCTGCGCCTGCATCCAGGGCAACCATCATCAAATCATCCGCATCCATATCGCATTCTTCTTTATCAACGATAATCTGACCTTTTTTGTCAAACATAAAGGATACGCAACCGGGTGTGCCAATACTGCCGTTGCCTTTTGTAAATGCACTTCTCACATTTGCTGCGGTACGATTGGAATTGTCTGTAAGTGCATCTACGATAATGGCAATACCATTGGGACCATATCCTTCGTATGTCACATATTTGTAGTTCACATTTCCCACATCTCCGGCAGCCTTTTTAATGCCACGCTCGATGGTATCATTAGGCATGTTGTTTGCCTTTGCCTTTGTAATAACCTGTGCCAATTTGAAGTTATTTGCAGGGTCCGGACCACCCTCCTTAACTGCTACAGCGATTTCTCTTCCAATGATTGTAAAAATCTTTCCTTTCGCAGCATCATTCTTCTCTTTCTTATGTTTAATGTTCGCAAATTTTGAATGTCCTGACATTTCTGTTAACTCCTTTGTAAACTTTTTTCTAATAATACATGATTTCAATAACACTTAATTTTATCATTAACTTACTGTTTCATCAACAGTGGTTTCCATTTTCTTTCGTTTGATCCCTACTTCCTGTATCATACGGTTCTTCACCTCCAACACAGAAAAGTCGTAACCCGACGCCTCAAAAGCAAATCCCACGTCACCTTCCTCGGGAATATGTTCCAGTTTTCCTATCACAAAACCATTGAGTGTTTCATATTCTTCCTGCTCCAGATCGATTTGAAGAAGTTCCTCTATATATTCCAAAGGTGTAGTTCCCGAAAATATGTATCCATCCTGTTTTGCACTGATCACAAACTTGTCATCCACATCAAACTCATCCTGGATATTTCCCACAATTTCTTCCAGAATATCTTCCAGGGTCAGAATGCCCGAAGTCTGACCATACTCATCGATGACAACCACCATCTGTGTTTTTGAGGTCTGCATCATACGAAACACACTGTCTATACTTTTTGTTTCCGGCACAAAAACAGGTTTTCTAAGCAATCTGCGTATGGAACCGATAGACATCTGATTCATCTTTTCATGCATCTGCATACGCATTGCATCCTTCAAATAAATGAATCCGATCACATGGTCTATGGTTTCCTCATACACAGGGAAACGGCTGAAATGGTCATTCATAATCATTTCTACCGCTTCTTTCAAAGTAATATTGGCGTCAAAAGCATGAATATTATTCCGATTGGTCATCACATCCTGGGCTTCCTTATCACCAAACTCCATAATTCTGGAAATCATTTTGGCTTCGCTGTCCAGTATCACACCCTGCTCCTGACCCTCATTGACCATTGACAGAATTTCTTCCTCAGTGGATTCATTTCCTTTCCATTTCTTTGGTAACTGTAATTTTTTCAATGATATTTTCTCCCCGTAAATACTTTGTAACTCATTTTTCAATTCATTATAATATTACATTCATCTCTATATCAATTCCAGACTGACTCTGAGTCCCTGATCCACCCTTGCCATCATCTGATCATCCAGGTGGCATACCCGGTCCTTCAGTCGGCTTTTATCCAGCGTACGAAGTTGTTCCAATAATATGACGGAATCCTTTTCCATTTGATACTGATCAGCCTGCAGTTTAATATGGGTCGGCAGTTTTGACTTCTGTAATTTGGATGTAATCGCTGCACATATCACAGTAGGACTATGTACATTTCCTACGTCATTTTGCACGATCAATACCGGTCTGACGCCACCCTGCTCGGAACCAACAACAGGTCTTAAATCAGCATAATAGATGTCTCCACGCTTCATGAATATCCTTCTTTCTTTGCTATGTTTTGACTTTAGTATTGCCAACATATCAAAAGGTATTCATTTTCCTTTCCGGATATTTCTTTGATCAATGTCCTTTCTTAACGTCCACCTGTATGCCGTTTTTCAGATACACCCGTGGAATTCTAGGTCCCAGATCGCAGACCAGTTCATAATTAAAACGGCCGGAAAGCTCCCCCAGCTCTTCTACTGTAATCTTTTCCTGTCCGTCGGAACCGATCAGGGTAACTTCATCTCCAACCAATACATTCTGAATATCTGTCACATCAACCATAAACTGGTCCATACACACACGCCCCACAATGGGTGCCTTTTTTCCATGTATCAGCACATATCCGATATTGGACAGGCCACGGGGATAACCGTCACCGTATCCAACCGGTATGGTAGCAATCACCCGCTCTGCTTCAGCCACGTAAGTACCCCCATAGCTGATCTGGGTACCTGCAGGAACAGTCTTCACATACACAACATGGCTCTTTAAGGATAATATCGGTTTCAAATCCACAATCTCTTTTGACACCTGATCAGATGGCCATAACCCATACAGAATGATACCGGCACGGACCAGATTCATATTGGCATAAGGCATTTCCACAATGCCGGCACTGTTGGAGCAGTGAACCAACGGGATTCTGACTCCGGTCTCCTGTTCAATCTGTGTTACAAATGTCAAAAACATATGGTACTGCTTCTCTGCATACTGTTTTTCTGTTTCATCTGCTCTGGCAAAATGTGTAAATATGCCCTCCACTTCAATCCCCGGCGTGGAAAGAGCTTTTTTCACAAAGGCAAGACCCTCAGCATCCGGTCTGATACCAATTCTGGACATTCCGGTATCCACCTTCAGGTGCACTTTGATGTTTTTCTTCTGCTTTGCACTACAGTCAGAAAGTTCTTGCAACATTTCTTCCGTAAAGACAGCCGGTCTTATATCCTGTTCCGCATACAAGGGATAAGCATACGGAAAAGTATAGCCAAGAATCAGAACCGGTTTACGAATCCCTGCATTTCTAAGCAACATGGCCTCTTCCGGCGTTGCCACAGCGTATCCCCACACATAATCGATTTCTTCTAACACCCGGGCCATTTGTATCGCCCCGTGCCCATAACCATCGGTCTTGATGACACCCACGATTTTTGTTTCCGGTGCCACATTCTTTTTCATCTGTTCCACATTATAGGCAAGCGCATCCAAATCCACATAGGCGCAAACCCTCTGAAAGGTATCATCCAACATGACATTTCCTCACTGTTCGTTATGATCCATCTTGAAAATGGATTCTCGTAAAGCACAAACCATATCTGAAGCACGCATGGAACGTTTCCCCAGCTGCCCGGCAGCCCGGTCACCTGCCATTCCATGCAAAGCAACTGCCTGATATGCTGCCTGAAAAGCAGTACCACTCTGTATCAGCAATACCCCAAGAATCCCCGCAAGCACATCTCCACTACCGGCACAGGCCATACCGTCATTTCCGGTGGTATTGATAAAGGCTTCCTTTTGATCATGAGACACTACAATGGTTCTGGCATCCTTACAGACCACTGTGCAATGATATGTGTCTGCAAATCCCCTGGCAAGAGACTCTTTTTTCTTTTTCAATTCCGAAACAGATTCCTTGCACAATCTGCCAAATTCACCCAAATGAGGTGTCATCACAATGGGCTTTGTATAGATTATGACTTTGGAAAGCAATGGTTCCCCTGCCTCACTGAGAATGTTCAACGCATCTGCATCCATAACCATAGGTTTTTGCAATGCCTGGTTTTGTTCTTCCAAAAGAATGGTTACCATCTGTTTGGCAAAAGTTCCTGTACCGATGCCGGGACCAATGAGAATTCCGTCGCACCATTTGACAGCACTCTCCAGCATATGCTTCAGTTCTGTTATGGTAGTGCGGTCATCATATACCTGCACCATACACTCCGGCAAGCACTGTAATATGGCTTCTTTCTGGGTCTTATGAATCAACAGCTTTACCATGCCGATTCCCATGGCAAATGCCGCTTGTGCAGCAAGTATGGCAGCGCCGGCAATCTCTTTGGAGCCTGCAAGGATGAACAGTTTCCCAAAGGTTCCTTTGTTGCCAAAAGGATTTCTCCGGGGCAGGCAGGGTTTTCCGGTAAAGCAATATAATTCTTCAAACAAGGTCGGATTATGATAGATCCCAACGTCACAAAGGATCACCTGCCCACAAAAGGTACAGGCAGGATCAAGCACATGGGCTTTTTTTCGATACCCAAAGGTAACCGTAATGTCTGCACGAACCGCAGAACCGGAAACCGTCCCTGTGTCGGCATCCAAACCGGAAGGAATGTCTACTGCAACCACAGGCGTACCGGAACCATTGATCTGCTCCACCAAATCACAATAGGGAGCTTTCAACGGACCGGTCAGGCCAATACCGAATAAAGCATCCACTATCACATCATATGCATCAAACCGGGGTTCCGCAACAAAGGAACCGCCCACATTTTTTAAAATAGTTAGCTGCCTGGTATTCTCTTCCGTTCCGGCCATTTTCTGATCCCATGCCAGATAGGTATCCACCTTATAGCCCAGTAGCAAAAGAAGCCTGGCAATTGCCAGACCATCTCCGCCATTATTTCCTTTCCCGGCAACCACAAGCACTTTCTTATCACGGGGATATCGCTTTGTGATTTCTTCCGTAACGCCAAGTGCAGCACGCTCCATCAGTACCGCTGAAGGAATTCCAATATGTTCTATTGTATTCTTATCAAATCTCTGCATCTGCGATGCAGTCAATATATATTCTTTCTGATCCATACCACTCATGTATTCATTCCGCCAT
>CALZKI010000100.1 GCA_945787995.1 uncultured Lachnospiraceae bacterium
GATATTGTAAATGTGGAACTGTAGAATAGTTGACATAATTTTTCTTTCTTGTTAAGATAATTAATATGACTGATAAAGTGTAGCGAGACTGATCTGCTGCAAATTGCTCACAGGGGGTAACTATATGAAATGTCCGTTTTGTGGTCATGAAAACACCAGAGTTATTGATTCCAGACCGGCTGATGATAACAATTCCATTAGAAGACGAAGAATTTGTGATGAATGTGATAAGAGATTTACTACTTATGAGAAAGTAGAGACCATTCCGCTGGTAGTAGTGAAGAAGGATGATAACAGAGAACCTTTTGACCGTTCCAAGATCGAGGCGGGTGTACTTCGTGCGTGCCACAAGCGTCCCATCAGTATTAACAAGATTAACCAGTTGATCGACGAAATTGAAACCGAGATCTACAGCCGTGAAGAAAAAGAGATTCCCAGTGAAGTCATTGGCGAGATGGTTATGGAGAAATTGAAGGAACTGGATATGGTTGCCTATGTCAGATTCTCTTCCGTGTATAGAGAATTTAAAGATGTGAATACCTTTATGGATGAATTGAAAAAAGTTCTGAAATAAGGGAATCACCCTAAAATTAGGAGGAAACTTCCGGAATAAGGAAATAACCCCAAAATTGGGAGTAAGTTTCCGAAATAAGGAAATAACCCTAAAGTATTGGAACAAGCTTCCGATATATAGAGTAGAACGAAATCGAACAGAAAGGTGGTGTGAGAGATGACAATTGGCGGTTTTTCCGATATCAGTTTTTTGTATCGTCCCTATGATGCATACAGAATTCCCACTGTAGATACGCAGAAGTCGGAAACATTGGGACAGAATATTACTTCCAAACAGCAAGCTGTTGTGCCGGAAGCACCTGTTGCCAAGGCAGAAGAAGCAACCGTTCCTGTGGAACGAAAGAATACAGCTCTGGAAGATGTTTCTCTCACATTCTTGAAAGATGATACATATGACATGATCGGTTCAGAAAGCGATCTGAACAAATTGGATATGCAGAAGGCTATATCTGATATGCAGAAGGATAAAATCCTGCAGGATTACAATTATTTTGTCGGCTCTTCTGTGATGCAGCAACGTAATATTTCGGAGGATGGCGTAGTGGTTGCAAAGTAATGGTGTATTCCACATAAGAGTTCGTACACTATGAAAAAGATGATTTTCCCCTTTTGTCGGAGTACCGGCAAAAGGGTTTTTTGATGTTGAGGCGTTCTTGCATGCCGTTTATTTAGTCCGAAGTGTTCTTGCATTCCGTTCTTGTTACCGATGCCGATGTAAAGTATAATGAGAGAGTTAAGAAATATCGGAGGTTAATTATGCTTTCATCATTTTATCCGGATCATTATCTGGATTCTACATTTGAAATCCCATTCGAAGCGCTGTACGACAAAGGATACAGGGGCGTTATTTTTGACATTGATAATACGTTGGTACCTCATGGTGCTCCGGCGGATGCCCGTGCCATTGCTTTTTTTGAAAGACTGAAAAATATCGGCTTTCAGAGCGTCCTTTTGTCAAATAACAAGGAACCCAGGGTGAAAATGTTTCATGATGATGTGCATGTTCCCTACATATACAAAGCAGGAAAACCTTCTGTTAAAGGATATATCAGGGCTGTAGAAATGATGGGATTGACCAGAGAGCAGGTTCTCTTTGTGGGAGATCAGCTGTTTACGGATGTCTGGGGAGCCAACAGAACAGGACTCACCACCTATCTGGTGAAGCCCATACATCCCAAGGAAGAAATACAGATTGTGTTAAAGAGAAAGCTGGAAAAAATCGTTTTATATTTTTACCGACGCAAAATAGATAAGGAAAACAAATCATATGGTTAAGATTGACGGAAAGACAATGACCTGCGGATTGCTGGGGAACCCGGTAGAACATACCATGTCGCCTGCGATTCATAATACTTTGGCAGAATTACAGGGACACTCGCTTGTTTATGTGCCCTTTCTGGTGGATCATGGAAAACTGGGACAGGCAGTTGCCGGTGCCAGAGCTTTACATATCAAAGGACTAAATGTAACGGTGCCGTATAAAACGGAAGTGATGCAGTATGTGAAAGAACTGGATCCCCTGGCACAGCAGATCGGTGCGGTAAATACTCTTGTGGAGACAGAAGAGGGATATAAGGGATACAACACCGATATGCCGGGGCTGTATCGAGCCATGGTAAGCGAGGGAATTCGGATAGAGGAAGAAAAGGTGATCGTTCTTGGTGCCGGCGGTGCGGCAAGAGCCGTTTGCTTTCTGCTGGCTTTTCACAAGGCCAAGCAAGTGTATCTGTTGAACCGGACCGTGGATAAGGCACAAAAGATTGCAGAAGAAGTCAACGGGTTTCTGGGAAAGGAACTGGTGGTGTCCATGGCACTGCAGGACTATGACCGGCTTCCGGATGAGAAAATGCTGGCCATTCAGGCAACTTCTGTGGGACTGGCTCCTCATGATGATGAAGTGGTAATTGATGAGCCTGCATTTTATGAAAAAGTGCATACAGGCTATGATCTGATCTATCGTCCCTTAGAGACCAAATTTATGAAATGCGTGAAAGCAGCCGGCGGTGCAGCGTACCATGGTTTGAAAATGCTTTTGTATCAGGGCATAATCGCTTACGAACTATGGAATCACGTGTTTGTTTCGGAGGAACAGGCAGAAGTGGTCTATGAGGCCATGAAAGAAGCCATGGGGATTTGAAAAAACTGTCGTCTTTAGGGACGGGCATGGGATTGGCTCGGAAAAGAGGTAATATGAATATAGTTTTGATAGGTTTCATGGGCTGCGGAAAGAGTACCATTGGTGTAAAATTATCGTATTTTCTGAGACAGCCTTTGATTGATACAGACAAACAGATTGAGAGAAATGCAGGCTGTTCTATCAGTGAGATATTTGCAAAGCAGGGGGAAGAGTGCTTTCGACAAATGGAAACACAATGCCTGGAAAAGCTGCTGCAGGATAAAAGTTCCTTTATTCTGTCAACCGGTGGCGGGCTTCCCATGAGGGAAGAAAATGTGAAATTGCTCAAGCAGATCGGAAAAGTGGTCCTGCTTCGAGTGAATGCGGATACGGTGTATGAAAGACTGAAAAATGATACCACAAGACCACTTTTACAGGGGGACAATCCCAGGGAAAAGATAGAGGAACTACTGACCTATAGAGAACCTGTTTATGAAGCCAGTGCGGATGTGATCGTGGATGTGGAAGGGAAGAGCTTCCGTGAGATTCTGGATGAGATCAAAGAACGAACCGGTGCATGAATGACGATTAGCATAACGAAAATCGGAATAATGAAAATTAGAATAACGAGGGAGAGATATTTATGGCAAAAATATTAGTAATCAACGGACCAAACCTGAATTTCCTGGGCATACGTGAGAAAGCTGTTTACGGGACAAAAAACTATGAGGATTTACTGCAGATGATTGCTGAGAAGGGAGAGCAGTGCGGCTGTCAGATTGAGGTCTTTCAGAGTAACCACGAAGGTGCGATCATCGACCGCATTCAGGACGCCTACAGCGACGGCACCCAGGCAATTGTAATCAACCCGGGAGCCTATACCCATTACAGTTATGCAATCCATGATGCTCTTGCAAGTGTGACCACAATGCCTAAAATAGAAATTCATATCTCTGACATTACCGCAAGAGAAGAGTTCCGCAAGGTATCGGTTACTGCTCCTGCCTGTGACAAACAGATTTACGGACATGGTTTGGAAGGCTATCTGATGGCAATTGATGAAGCATTACAGAGAATTTAGACTGACTGTTTGCGCATAGCCCATTACGTATCAAGTAAAACATAGAAAACAGATAAAACAGATAAAACAGAATCAGGTAAAACGTAAAAAACAGTTGAAATATGGGCTTTTATAGTATAAACTGATAAAGGATTATTTTTTGTGACAACTTTAGGAGGAATATTTGTATGATATCAGCAGGTGATTTCAGAAACGGTGTTACCCTTGAAATCGAGGGAAACGTTTTTCAGATTGTAGAATTTCAGCATGTAAAACCCGGTAAAGGTGCAGCTTTTGTCAGAACAAAACTGAAAAACATTATCAACGGTGGTTTGGTAGAAAGATCTTTCAGACCTACAGAGAAATTCCCACAGGCACGTATTGATAGGAAAGATATGCAGTATTTATATGAAGATGGTGGTCTGTTCACATTTATGGATGTGGAAACATATGACCAGGTTGCATTAAATGCTGAAACAATCGGTGACGCCTTAAAATTCGTGAAAGAGAACGAAATGTGTAAGGTTTGCTCTTACAACGGTAGTGTATTCTCTGTTGAGCCTCCTTTATTTGTAGAACTTCAGATCACAGAAACAGAACCCGGTTTCAAAGGTGATACAGCTACAGGCGCAACAAAACCTGCTATCGTTGAAACAGGTGCAAAGGTTAACGTTCCTTTATTCGTAGAACAGGGCGAAACTATCAAGATTGATACAAGAACAGGTGAATATCTGTCCAGAGTATAATCTTTTCAGATCGAAATAAGTAAGAGTTTGGAAGACAGTAGAGTGAGTGCTATTGTCTTCTTTTTGTTTTTTTCAGAGCCATGCGGCTATTCAGAAATGAGTTTCCGTGCTTGCACGGGAAAACTCATTATTGAATAGCCATATGGCGAGAAGCCATACATGAGCAAAGGCAGGGAATGAAATTCCCGGAAAGCCTCGAAGAGGCGGCTTTGCGAATGTGGCTCTGAAAAAAACATATCCATGGATCAGAGCGAATGTGGCTCTGAAAAAACATAACCTTGTCTATCCCGGAGAGAATCGAAAGGAGAGACAATATGAATTTTGAAGAATTTACTTATCGGGCAAAACAGGCAACACAGGAATACCTGGGTGCGGAAGCACAGTTAGAAATCGAGAAAATCACCAAAAACAACGGGCTGGTATTAACCGCACTATTGCTGCGGGAAAGTGAGGGTAAGGTGACGCCAACCGTCTATTTGGAACAGTATTATGAAGCATATAGCCGGGGGAAATCCTTCGGTGAAGTGATGGAAATGATTTTTTCTGTTTATGATCAGTATGGTGGCGTACAGTTTGATCTGGATTTCTTCTCGGATTATCAGAGGATAAAAAAGAGATTACTTTTTAAATTAATTCATTTTGAGAAAAACAAGGATATGCTTCAGGGCACACCGTTTATTCCCTGGGAAGATCTGGCTATTGTTTTCTTTGTTCTCTTTGATAATGATGTGTTAGGCAGAGGAACCATCTTGATCAAAAGGGAGCATATGGAGAAATGGAACGTAAGTGTGGAAGAGATGTATCGGGATGCCATGGAGAACATGCCGCGTCTGTTGGAAGCAGATATCATATCCATGCGTCAATTACTGAATGAGGTGGGGATTTCCAATCCCTTTTCGAATGAAGAGGAAGCAGATGAATTTGACATGCCAATGTATATTTTAACAAATAAACAGCGTATGTATGGTGCCTCCACTCTGATCTATTCCGATAAGCTGAGTGAACTGGCAAAAGAATTCGATACAAATCTGTATGTGATTCCCAGCTCTGTGCATGAATTGATTTTGATGCCGGACTGCGGAAAAATAGATGCAGAATATATTAAGGGGTTAATTCATACGGTTAACAGTTCCCAAGTGGCACCGGATGAAGTGCTTTCGGATGAACTCTATTATTATGATAAAACACTGGATAGAATTGCGATGTACAGCTGAGCTTGTGTAAAGCACAGTAAACACGGTTGTGCCCGAACAAGCCCATAAATGTATGTTTTACTGGACAATTTCAGGTGAATGTGATAATATGTTCGAGGTGATGTAATAATTTTGTAACATATTCATATGCTATTACCATCACATATGTTCTATAAGCACCCGTAGTCTAATGGATAAAACGTAGGCCTCCGACGCCTTTGATGCAAGTTCGAGTCTTGTCGGGTGCAGGGATCATTCTCCGGCTGGTTAAACAGAAACGTATGTTTAACCAGCTGTATCATAGAAAGGTGGTTAACATGAATACCTCTAATAATGACTTGAAGGAATACCTTCTTGAGAAGCTGGAGGAGTTCAAGGGCTTTCTGAGTAGAAATCTCAGAATTGTTCTTCCGGCGGTATTACTCGTATGCGTGCTTATCACAGTTGTAGTTGCAATCACTGCCGGCAGGAAAGAAGAGGCCGGAACAGAAGTTGCAGCTGTAGAAGTAGAACAGATTCCTGAGGAATCTATTGCAACTACGATTACTACGCCGGAAGTTGTATTGGAAGAAAATGCAATTCCTGAGGTGAACTCCTTTTTTGAGAAGTACTACGATGCGATGGCATCCGGTGATTTAGATGCTCTGTCCACAATGAATAATTACATTGATGATACAGAGAGAATTCGTATTCAGGAGAACAGTAAATATATTGATCAGTACGAAAATCTGGATGTATATACGAAAACCGGTCCTGTAGAAGGGGCATACCTTGCTTATGTTTATTCAGAAATCAAGTTCAGAGATTATGAGACATTGGTTCCCGGTATGCAGGCGTATTATCTTTGTACGGATGACCAGGGTAATCTTTATGTAAATGATGGAGAAGAAGATGCCACTGTTACTTCCTATATCAGAGAAGTCTCTCTCCAGGATGATGTGGTAGATTTAAACAACAAGGTTGCAGTTGCATATAATGATATGCTGGCAGAGGATGAAGAACTAAGTGCCTTCCTGGTGGATCTCACATCCACAATCGGTGCGGCAGTGGGTGAAGCGCTTGCCAAAGAGGAAGGCTCTGAAGCGGTAGAAGAGGAACCGGTGGAAGAAGAGGCCGCTCCTGCATTAACGAAAGTGACCAAGGTAAAGACAACAGATGTTGTAAACGTCCGCTCTTCGGATAGCGAAACCGCTGATAAATTGGGAAAAGCACAGACCGGTCAGGAATTCGAACTGGTAGAACAGAGAGGGAACGGCTGGGCAAAGATCATTTTCGAAGGAAAAGAAGCATATATCAAAT
>CALZKI010000101.1 GCA_945787995.1 uncultured Lachnospiraceae bacterium
TCCTCTTCGTCGTACTCTTCCGCTTCGAAGGTCTCATCTTCCTCTGACCAGTCGTCTATTTCTTCATATTCATCTTCTTCAAAATATGCCTCATCCTCAGCCCATTCCGCTTCAAAGAGTTCCAGGTCCTCTTCCGAAAAGCGTTCTCTTTTCTCTCTTCTGGGCTGGGGCTTTTTCTTATATTTTCTAACACGTTTTTTATTACCGAACATGTATATATAATCCTCCGCTTATTGATTTTCCACATCATTACATACACTCCAATATTATACCATTATGCCGGTCGAATCGCAACTTTTCCGTTTCTTAACCCTTCAGAACCATCTACTTCCATTCTCCCAAAGTCACATGGGCAGAAAAATGTTTCCCATTTTCATTGCGCGATAAATAAAAGTCTGTAAGTAATTGACTTTTTCCGATAGAAATGTAAAAATTGTTGTGTATTTCTTTTTATTCTCTTTACATTTATTCTTTCTACCATGAAGGTGATTCTCTGACTCAATCACCGGCTTACAGTTGTCTATTTATCGATCACCAAGCTTATTTTCTCATTGATTTTTCCTTTTCACTAATTGCTAAGAAAAAATATTCATTGGGAGGATAACAGTATGATGTATATACACTATTGTAGAAATTGCAAACGAATACATATGTTAAACGGCCATAAGATCACTTGCCCCAAATGCAAACGTTCTCTATCAGAATTAAAAATGCCTTATACAGATTATGTCAACATGAATGCAGCAGAACGTACTGCGCTTCTTTCTTCCTGCTCTGACGAGAAAACCTTACAATCCTTATGCACTTCTTATAGAATGTACAAATACAGCAAATGGTATAAATCCTTTTTGGAAGCATCCCAAGTCGGAATCCCATATCCGACAAGTTCGTTTGTTTCCTGCGACTTTCTTTCCACACATCCCTTACAGCCGAAACCCGCTTACTAGAATACCGACATCTTTTATCCCATGATTGTTTTTTCGGTGGATTTTTTTCTGATAACATAGTAAACTATGTAAAGTATCAGAATGAAAATCGGAGGAAACAAAATGGACAATTCAGAAAAAAAGAAATTTCATTTTCATATTAATATACATGTTATTTTAATCAGCTTGATCGTTATCTTATTAGGCATTTCGGCTTTTCGTTTGTATAAGTGGAATCAGGGTGAACAGATTTATGTGGATCCTAATGCCGACACATCTCAATTCGACGTGGAAGCATTGGACTCTATTATGCCCTTACCCCCTGCCAAGCAGGCTGGTCACACTTATGATGACGAGTTGTCCATCCTCTTTTTGGGCGACTTTAACATAGCCGCAATGCCCGATAAGGAGGATTCGTTCCCAAATCTTGTAGCTTCCTTAACCGGTGCTACGGTATACAATGGTGCTTTTCCAAACTGTTCATTGGCTGCGAAAAACCTGAACTTTACGGAATCAGACGAACCAAGCGATGCGTTTTCTCTCCCTTACGTTGCTGAAGCAATATGCTCCGGTGATTTTTCCCTGCAAACCAGCATCATCGAAGCGTATCGAAGTGATGGGATTACCAGCCAAGCTGCACTAAAAACGTTAAAAGATGTAGACTATAATTCAATTGATGTTTTGTGCATCGCCTACAGTGCTACAGACTATTTGTTTCAGCGTGGCGTAGAGAATCCGGAAGATCCATATGAGATATGCACATATACAGGAGCTCTTCGTACAGCAATTGAAAAAATTCAGCAGACTTATCCTTTCATGCGCATCATTGTGATGTCTCCCTGTTATGTTTATGTAACAAATGAGGACGGATCTGTCATTGAAAGCGGTACTACAAACTTTGGTCATGGAGCACTTCCCCATTATCTGTTGAAAGAAATCGATGTTTGTACCGAACTGGCTGTTTCTATCGTGGATAATTTCTATGGCACAATCAATCAGGACAATTACAAGGAATACTATTCCGATGATCCCTATTATTGCAATGAGTTGGGTCGTAAAAAAATGGCCGAGCGTTTCACCGAGGCTCTGATGAAATATCCCGTCGGCACTGCTACAGGAACATCTACCGACAATTAGGGTGTCTGCCAATCGCAGCAAAAAAAATAGAAATAGCAATTGTTATTCTTATAGTAAAAGCCATGCTACAGATTGCTATGCCTCCTGTTAAGTAGACAGCAGACATAGCAATCTGTAGCATGGCTTATTTTATCTCTTGTCTCTGTAGACCAGTCAGGACTCCGCCTGAACTTTCCATAACGCCTCGTCGTGCATAAAACGAAGCTTAATTGATGACCCTTCGTATGGTAATAATCGGTCTGTAAGTTGCAACCGAAATCTTAATCCCCGTCTTCTGCGTACTGGCATGTACAATTCTGCCATCTCCCATGTAAATTCCCACATGTCCGCCATAATAAATGATATCACCGGCTCTAGCCTGATCGTAGGATACTGCAGTACCTACCTGGGATTGGGCATAAGAGTTTCTGGGCAGGTTAATGCCGAACTGCCTAAACACCGACATGGTAAACCCGGAACAGTCTGCACCGTTTGTCAGGCTTGTCCCTCCCGGTACATAGGGATTACCGAGGAACTGACAGGCGTAATCCACAATCTGCTGTCCCTTGGAGCCGCCACCACCGGATGGTTTTGGTGCATCCGAACTGCCGGAAGAACCTGATCCACCCGAATTGCCGGAAGAAGTCCCTGAATCATGGGAAGAGCCTGATCCGGAAGAAGTCCCTGTATAGCCGGAGTCATTCGAAGCTGCTTCGTTTGCTTCCTGTTCAGCCCGGAGTCTTTCTTCTTCCGCTTTTCTTCTCGCCTCTTCCTCTTCCTTTATCTTTTCCTCTTTTTCCTTTTCCTTCTCTTTCTGCTTTGCTTCCAAGGCACGAAGTTCATTGGTC
Organism: uncultured Lachnospiraceae bacterium; assembly: GCA_945787995.1. Lineage (GTDB taxonomy): Bacteria > Bacillota > Clostridia > Lachnospirales > Lachnospiraceae > Acetatifactor. The sequence goes on from CALZKI010000101.1 coordinate 2,891, forward strand.
TGCTGGTTGATCTTTGCCGTGTATACAGCTGCTTCCTGTTTAGCCTTTACCAGCCTGGCATCATAATCCTCGTATTCTTTCTTTTTCTGAGCCAGAAGTTCATCTAACAGTTCCTGTTGCTCACGCAACTCAATTTTGGAACTCATCAGTTCCGATTCTTCTTCTTCCAGAGTATCCTTTAATTCAGACACCCTCTGTACGGTAGCCTGATATTCCAACAGAAGTTTTCTATCATACTCATACAGTTTCTCTATGTAATCCGCCTTATTCAATGCGTCATCTATGCTTTGGCTTTCCAAAAGCAGGGTCAAATAGGATTTGTCACCCTTTTCATACATATAACGAATACGAATCTTCATCGCCTCGTATTGTTCGTCCTGTACCTGAATAGCTTCCTTTAATGCTTCCTCCGTCTGCGCTATCTCTTCTCTCTTATCCTGAATTGCCTGTTCGATGATACTGATATCGGTAAGCAGGCCCACCATTTCCGTATCCAGACCTTCAATCTCCGCATCCAGATCATCCATCACTCCGGTCAGGTTGTTGATCTTACCACGGGTGCCTTCCAATTTGCTTTGGTTACCGCTTTGTTCCTGTTTCAGCTTATCTTTGTCCTTTTGAATCTGGTCCAGTTCTTCCTGAATCTCAGCACTTGAAGTGGCAAAAACAGGTTGGCACACGCCAAAAGAAAGTGCACAGACCAGCATCACAACAATATGGAGTTTTCCCTTTCTCACAACTTTTCTGCCCTGTATCAAATCATAAACCTTTCTGAATAAGTCCCTTTTCCTATGGAAAAGGGACCCTGAAATATTTTACAGTTCGCAGTTGTTAACTGTTCTCGGGAACGGGATCACATCACGAATATTGCCCATTCCTGTCAGATACATAACGCATCTCTCAAATCCAAGACCAAAGCCTGCATGCCTTGCAGAACCATACTTACGAAGGTCCAGATAGAAATCATAATCCTCTTTGTTCAGACCAAGTTCTTCCATTCTCTGTTCCAAAAGTTCCAAACTATCTTCACGCTGGCTTCCACCGATGATTTCACCGATTCCCGGAACCAGACAGTCCATAGCGGCAACGGTCTTGCCATCCTCATTCAGTTTCATGTAGAAGGCCTTGATTTCCTTCGGATAATCGGTCACAAATACAGGACGTTTGAAGATCTGTTCTGTCAGATATCTTTCATGCTCTGTCTGCAGGTCACAGCCCCAAAATACTTTATATTCAAACTCATCATTATGCTCTTCCAAAAGCTTAATGGCTTCTGTATAGGTAACATGACCGAAATCAGAATCCAGAACATGCTGCAGTCTTGCGATCAGTTCCTTATCAATGAACTGGTTGAAGAATGCCATTTCTTCCGGTGCATTTTCCAACACATAACGAATCACATATTTTAACATGGATTCCGCTAAGATCATATCATCCTGCAGATCAGCGAAGCACATTTCCGGCTCAATCATCCAGAATTCTGCGGCATGTCTTGTTGTGTTGGAGTTTTCCGCACGGAAAGTAGGTCCGAAAGTATACACATTCTTAAATGCAAATGCATAAGTTTCCACATTCAGCTGTCCGCTGACAGTCAGATTGGTGGATTTTTTGAAGAAATCTTTTGTGTAATCAACCTTACCCTCCTCTGTCAAAGGTAAGTTGTTCATATCCAAGGTTGTTACCTGGAACATTTCACCGGCACCTTCGCAGTCGCTGCCTGTGATAATGGGTGTATGAACATATACAAATCCACGTTCCTGGAAGAAACAGTGAATGGCATGGGCGATCAGGGAACGCACACGGAACACAGCCTGGAATGTATTGGTTCTGGCACGCAGATGAGAGATGGTACGAAGGTATTCAAAGGTATGTCTTTTTTTCTGCAAGGGGTAATCAGAGCCTGCAAGTCCTTCTACCACAACAGCTTCCGCCTGCATTTCAAAGGGCTGCTTTGCCCCCGGTGTTTCCACGATTTTACCTGTGGCAATGACAGCAGAACCCACACCCACTTTGGTTAATTCTGCAAAATTCTCAAGTCCATCTGTATATACAATCTGTAACGCCTCAAAGAAAGTACCGTCATTCACAACCAGGAAACCAAAAGTCTTGGAATCTCTGTTGCTCCTAACCCATCCGCCGATGGTTACCTCCTTACCGATAAACTTTTCTTTCTCACGGAATAAGTCTTTTACGTTTGTCAAATTTTCCATGTTTCTTTCCTTCTTTCATTTTGTATAGTGCTACCTTATCTCAGGTTAATCCTCCAATTCAGCCGGCTCCGTTATAACAGCTTCTCCCATTAAGTAATCCAGCACTTTTATGCTGAGTACATACTCTTCATAGCTGGCCTCGTCCAGGGATGCCTTGTATTCTTCAGGTGTCATCCCCACCTGCTTGGCGTCATAGCTGATATTGTCTTCCAGATCCTGTTCCGTTACGGTAATGCCTTCCGCATCGGCAACCGCCCGAAACACCAGCGTCTGCTTGGCAGATTCTTCCGCAGTCTTGCGCAATTCTTCCTCATAATTATCGGAAGTCAGATTATAATACATCAGCAGATAATTCTTCAGTTCCATGTTCTGCTCTGCCGCCAGCTTACTCAACTGTTTCATCAGCATATCATACTGACGCTGTGTCATTTTTTCAGGAACCGTAACGGTTGCATTGTCCGTTACCGCTTTGGCCAGCTGTTCCTTTATGGTCTGTCTGTAAACCGTTTCCGCATCGGCTTCGAATTCCTCCTTCAGCCTTGCACGAAAGGCTTCTGTTGTAGTTACATCCGGAATCTCAAAAGACACCACCAGTTCATCTGTCAATTCGGGAATGATCCCCTCTGAAATACTGTTGATCTTCACCTCAAAAGTGACAGGTTTACCGGACAAATCCGGATTATTATTGTAGGGATCCGGGAATGCCAGATCCAAAATCACCGTATCACCAATGTTGGCACCGATCAGCCCATCCTCGAAGCCGCTGATAAAGCTGTTAGAGCCAATCTCCAGATCATATCCTTCAGAGGAGCCGCCTTCAAACTGTTCCCCATCTATGAACCCGGTAAAATCGATATTCACAGTATCCCAAAGCTGAACCGGCCGCCCCGTGACTTCCTCATAGGTAGTCAACTGGCTTAACATATATTCCAGGTACATATCCATGTACTCGTCTGTGATCTCACTTTTTACAGCCTCTGCCTTCAGCCCCTTGTATTGGCCAAGGGTAACGTACTGATCTATTTTCCTGATATCCTTTAAATATGCAACATCCTTGGCACCACAACCTGCCAATAGGATCATCGCCAGGCAGGCTGACAACAGACAAAGCATTCTCTTTTTCATAACATTCCTCATTCTGTCATGGGGCTGTATTGCCCGCAAAAAAACAGATATTCTATAGACTCCATAACACCTCAAGAACATAGGCCGCAGAGGCATTTATCTGAAACATTATACTCGAAAAACCTTTGAATAGCAAGCAATCTGCTTCTTGTTTTTCCCTACAAACAATGCTATACTTCGTGCAGACACTATTACATTTTTATCGGAGGTACTTTATGAGCACTTGGCAAATCGTTATGATTGTCATTCTGGTGGTTTTAGTAGCTGCCATTATTGCATTATATTTTTTAGGTAAAAAGGCACAGACAAGACAGGCTGAACAGCAGGAACAGATTGATGCTATGAAGCAGACCGTTTCCATGCTGATTATCGACAAGAAGCGGATGAAACTGAAGGATGCCGGGCTTCCCCAAATGGTTGTAGATCAGACACCCAAGCTTCTCCGCGGTTCCAAGCTCCCTGTGGTGAAGGCTAAGGTGGGTCCACAGATTATGACACTGATCAGCGACGAGAAGATTTTTGATTCCATTCCTGTAAAGAAGGAAGTAAAAGCAGTTGTAAGCGGCATCTACATCACAGAAGTAAAAGGCTTACATGGTAAAACCGGCGTGGCAACCACCGGTAAAAAGAAGGGAAAATTCAAACAGATGGTTGAAAAGCTGCAGGAAAAAGCAGGTGCCAAACCACTGAAGTAATCCTCAAAGCA
>CALZKI010000102.1 GCA_945787995.1 uncultured Lachnospiraceae bacterium
TAAAATAGACATACTTATAAAATCCGATGGCACAACACAGCATTGCTACTGCAAAAAGGATCCAAAAGTTTGTCGAAAATGTCATTGCTATACACCTCATTCATTTTATTATTATATCATCCGCAATGTATTTCATACCTTCGTAATGATATGCTTCATCTTGAGAACCATTTCATATTCCAATCCGGCTGATCTTCTTAAAATCTTACTTCTCCGGTTTGTGTCATAAGCGAATATTCTTCCACACCATTTACCTGACCTAAAGCAGAAAGCAGTTCCTTTTCCTGCTTTGTTTTTAATTCAATTAAATAGTCTGTATTGGATTTCTTATGGTTTCTGGATTTTATCTGAAACTGTCTACTGAATTTCGATATTTCCCCAATCATCACGTCTTCATCCAGTTCATTGTCTGTACTGATGATAAGAAGATATGGTTTTTTCACACCGGGAAGGAACTCAAATCCCCAAATACCTATAGATACCATAAGAGAAACAATGATGGCAACTTCAAAGAGGCCTGCTCCGCAAATGATACCATTCCCGATAGACCAGAAAAGAAATAACAGATCCATGGGAGATTTTATGGCGGTACGGAATCTGACAATAGAAAGGGCACCGACCATACCGAGAGAAATCACAATATTAGACTGCATGGCAATAATGATACCTGCAGTTACAACAGAAATCATTGCCATGGAAATATGATATTCCCTGTCATACATGGTTCCTTTGTTGACAAGTGTATACACAAAGTAAACATAGGCGGATAACAGCAGCGTTACCATCAATATTACAATAATACCGGTGGTGCTCAAATCTCCGTTGTTAAATCCTTCCAACACCGATTTCTTTATCACATCTGTAAAACTCATTTCCATTCTCCTTTGTAAAACTCTTTTAGTGCCATTCGACCATAATAATACTTCGAGAAATCGGTTCGCTGCAAACTACACTCTTTTAAAATGCTTCTGTATAGATCCGGTAATAACTCGTCATATTTCACTTCCAAGATATGCATTCCCCTGGGAAGAACCGGAAGGCAGGGCAATCTGTCCGAAAAGAAATCTCCTATCTCCTCACTGATACCGATATTTCTGTCAAAGGTGATCCGGACATTTCCGATACGGTCCACGAAAGCTACCCGTTCATATTCTATAATACAAACCGGTTGTGTACGGAAGCCCAGGTATTTTCCATATAATTTTTTATATAAATATCCATCCTCTGATGCAGCCCCGGATAATTCATCCTTCAGGGATTCCTTCTTTTCAGCAATTGTCGCATCGTTCTCAAAAACAGAATTGCTTCGTAATTGAGCCATAGAAGGAAACCTTCTATTCATAATCGAATTGCATAATGCCAAAGAAATTTTTTGGTTTTCTTTCCTGATATAGCCTTTTCGCTTGGATTTCAGCTCCAGAGAAATGAGATCTTTAGAACCATTATAGGCCCTGATACGAAATTTTTCTCTGGGGTCGGTACCACTCTCATTTTCCGCAAAACAGGTGTCATACATATCATCAAAGTAAATACTTCTGATCGTATAACCTTCTGCTCCCGCATGGGAATCATATGCCATACAGGTTTCCAGACGTTTTTTCAAATATGCTATTGTATCTTCCGTAACAATATATTTCTGTTCTACCCGATACATCACTATAACTACCTATTCCCAATAGAAATCCTATTTCTATATTACCTGCTCCATTCTTCTTTCAAAAAGACTGCTCTTCTTTCCACAAACTCTTCAAAAATTCTATAAGAATCATCTACATTTTTATAATATACATTCTCACACAAATCCTCAGACCATCTGACATGATTCATAGAAATAGAGGCATCCAGAGTATCTCTGTACCAGGAGATCAATTCCTTCGTTTCCCGGAACAAAAAGGGTTCTGCATACTGCTTGAAATAGGTAACTACTTTTTCATAATACTCCGGCTTATCATACAAAACCGTGAACCATAAGCAGGGTGTGCTATGCTTGGATAATCTGGTAAGCCCCTCCGGACTTTCTGCCAGATCTTCCATCCACCAGACGTAATTCCCCAGACACATATCATAATCCCATCCGGGAGCCATATGCAATCTCTTATCATTTGCATCAATATCTTTGTAGAAATAGGTGCTGCTTACCCCGCCATCATAATTTTTACTGATTTCCTCTGCCAGATAACGCTTTGCAAAACAATCGATATCTATATAATCTAAGTAACTTTCATCATTATTCTGCGTCATATCTCCTGTTGTTGTCTTTGCATTTCCATTCTTGTTACCCGAATCATTCAGCAGCAACTCTTCTGCCTTTTCCACAAATGTACCGATATATTCTATCTGCGCAGCGGAACAATCCGCAGGAGATTTCACACGAAAGCATTCTCCGTTTTTGGTAGTAAAGGAACTTGCATTCTGGTCATATTCTACCATGTAACGCTGCTCATAGTCACGTTCCAGTAAATATCCGCCGGTAACATCCAACTCTCCGGCTTCTATTGCCTGATCCAGAGATTCCAACTGTAGTCCCTTACGGACTACTTTATTATGCAATTCCGGTTTTGGACCGTCATAAGGTTCCTTATCCCAATTCTCCACAGGCATATCCTGTATGTGTTCATATATGTCTGCACTTTCCAACATATTTTGGTCGTAAAACATCTCTGATTGCTTCTCTAAATCAGTAATAGCAATTCGTTCATCGCCAATATTTATCGGAGAACACAGATAATAATTTCCCTGATATTCTCCATTCACATACAGATCAAGAAACTGACCAATATGTACATACGGCACCTGAAGTGCCTGCTCCAGGCGGCGAACATAATCATTTCGAATCAAGGTAGGATCAGAAGCATTTGCCATTAATACGTATTTCGTATCAGTACCCATATCAAAAAGATTACAGGGTGCATCAAAGCTAATATTCCAGGGTTTTTTGTTATATCCGTTAAAGGATGTATTCCCTCGCCCTTTGATACTGTTCAGTGCGTCCTGATGTACCAGGTTTCCCTGTACATCATACAACCTGGCCGTACCACTTTCCGAATGCTCTTTTGAAGATTGTAAATCCTCCAAAGAACCGGAAGCAGTTTCCATATACATAGTAGGCAGATTAGCGGATTGCATGATAATCATTTGGTAAGTGTCAGAAGTATGCTCACGTTTACAATGTAAGGTGGTATGAAGTGGTATATCATTCCCTATTGTTCTCTTTTCCAAAAAGGGGTTTTTTTCATTATTTTTACCCAAAGAAGCTTGCAGATCGACCTTATCCACCAACCATTTTTCAGAATATGAGGCCACTTTCACATGTTCCAATTTTGCATAGCTCGGAAGAAACAAATAATAGATATCCTCCACTTCACTATACCAAAGTGATAGAGTTTCGTCACAAATTCCGCTTCCTATATTTCTCTGCTCCAGACCTGAATCTATCGTTGCATCCCCGTTTTCAATCACGAAAAACAGCTGTGGATGTTTACTCCACAGCTTTTCTCTGTTTTCATATACAATTATGGAACCAAGTATACATAATCCAATCACTATCATGCATACTTTCGCAACCACACGCTTCATATTAAGCCCCATATTGTTTCATTTCCGAAGCAACGTACTTCCAATGACATGTTAAATCTCTATCAATTCATACTCATCTGTTCCGATGCCAATCTTCTTCGCATGCTCGATGCAAACCTTCCAGTTTGTGGTCGGTGCAGAATCACAGAAATGATCCCCATGTGTATGAGGCATATGATCCAACTGACTGTTGGCAATGACAGGCTGTTTATTACAAGCATCTGCACAAGCTTTATCCAATGCAACAGGATCAAAGGAAGCAAACATTCCTACATCCGGGATAATCGGAATATCATTTTCAGCATGGCAGTCACAGTTAGGAGATACGTCTACAACCAAACTAATGTGGAACGTAGGCCTGCCTGCTAAAACTGCCTTGCTATACTCAGCGATTTTTTTATTGAGCAGATCGTTAGTCTCATCACTGGGCGTCTCAATAGCCATTTTAGGACATACATTGATACATCTGCCGCAACCCACGCATTTGTTCAGATCAATGGCTGCTTTGTTATCTGTAATGGACGGAGCATCATGGGCACAGATTTTCAGGCATCTGCCGCATCCTACACAAAGATCCTGATCCACAGACGGCTTTCCGGAACGATGCATTTCCATTTTACCCGCTCTGGAACCACATCCCATACCGATATTTTTGAGAGCACCGCCAAAACCGGTAGCCTCATGGCCCTTGAAATGATTCAATGTAATAAAAATATCTGCATCCATCACAGCTCGACCGATTTTTGCTTCTGTTACGTATTCGCCGCCTTCCACAGGAACCAGAACATCATCTGTTCCCTTAAGACCATCGGCAATAATTACCTGACAACCTGTAGCATACGGCGTAAATCCATTTTTATATGCTGCATCGATATGATCCAGAGCATTTTTTCTGCCACCCACATACAACGTATTGCAGTCTGTTAAGAAGGGCTTTCCACCAAGCTCAGTAATCACTTTTGCAACCACTGCTGCATAGCTTGGACGAAGAAAAGCCAGATTACCGGGTTCACCGAAGTGAATCTTGATCGCAGTAAACTTGTCTTTGAAATCAATCTGTCCGATTCCGGCTGTCTTAATCAGTCTTTCCAGCTTCTGGGGTAAATTCTCAGAAAAAGAAGTCTTCATGTTGGTAAAATAAACTTTTGATTTCTCCATATGTTCCTCCTGTGTGCCTTATTTATATTTCTTCATCTAACAAGATATTCAGAAAACCGGTGATAATCCGCTTCCCGACAATCTACATCCAGCAGAATTCCGGTTTCTGTGTATTCCCTGGAAAAAACATGCCCGTTTTCATTCAAATAATGATCAATATCGCCTTTCGCATAAGGAATGAGGAAAACAGCACGCTTGTTGGAAGCATACAGTTTCTTCTGAATCATTTCTACCAGCTCCGGAAGCCCTGCCTCCAAAGAAGCAGACATATATATGGTATCTCCATTGATCCTCGGCAAAGTATCCACCTCATAGAGGCGGTCTGCTTTGTTCATTACATATAAGATTGGAATCTCTTCTGCGCCCAGCTCCTTCAAGGTTTCTTTTGTTACCTGCATGTGATCTCTGTAATGTTCATCAGAAAGATCCACCACTTCCAACAACAAATCTGCATAGGTAACTTCCTCTAAAGTAGAATGAAATGCTTTTACAAGAGTATGGGGTAAATGGCTGATAAATCCAACCGTATCAGACAAAAGAAAATCCTTATGATTCTCAAAAGCTATTCTGCGGACTGTAGTATCCAGGGTAGCAAAAAGCATGTCCTTTTCCATTACTTTTTTTTCTTCCTTACCAACATAGCGTCCCAGCATTCTGTTCAGTAGAGTAGATTTGCCCGCATTTGTATAACCAACCAATGAAACCTGAGGCACAGCAGACTGCATGCGTTTTCCACGTTTTACCTGACGGTCATGCTCAATAGCTTCCAATTCTCTTCGCAGTTCACTGATTCGTTTTTCAATACGACGTCTGTCTAACTCAATCTGTTTTTCGCCGGAACCCTTGTTGCTCATGCTGCCGCTGGCACCGCCCTGTCTGCCAAGAGATTCTCTCATACCTACCAATCTGGGTAATATGTACTGCAGATTGGCAGATTCAACCTGCAATCTGGCCTCCCTGGTTTTGGCTCTTCTTGAGAAAATCTCCAAAATCAGATTGGTCCTGTCCATTACGGAAGCATTGATTTCTTTCTGTACATTCTTCAATTGAGAAGGAGAGAGCGTGTCCTCAAAAATCACATAATCTGCTTCCAATTGATTCACTGTTTCCGCAATTTCCTGCACTTTACCGGATCCTACATAGGTTGCCGGATTGGGAGAAGCCATATTCTGCTCTATGATGGCCACCACTTCCATCTCACAAGCCTTAGCTAATTCCCGCAATTCTTCCATGGCATGCAAATAATCGCTGTTATCCGAATCAAGACAGACACCAACTAAGATAGCTCGCTGCAACTCTTCCTTATTCTGTTCCTGTATTGTAATCATGTCTGCCATAGTTTCTCCGTGAGAAAGAATAACAATTCCTGCTAATCGATCAGAATTCTTTCCAACATATCGATTGCTTTTTCATTCTGCTCCTGGCAGATCAGCATTCTTTCCTCATCATTATCTATATGATCCAGATCTCCGCCTAATAAAACCAGACAAATATAATCATCTATCACTTCTATTCTGGATGCATTTGCTTTTGCATAATTGATTGGTTGTTCCTGATGCTCTACAATTAGATTATCTCTGTATTTTTCCAAAGCCATTTCCAGATTTCCCAGTTGATCATCTTCATATTCGATGATAATCAATTGATCCAGATTATCTTTTAAATGTGTATATTCAAAGTAACAATCATCATACTGGTCCCTGGTGATTCCCAGTTTTTTCTGGATTTCTGCTTCTTCCATTACTTCATTTGGCCAGTATTCTTCTTTAATCGCTCTGCTGACTGCTTCGCTCAAATCCTTTAATGTAAGATTTCCATTTGCATATTTTTCATAGAATGCCTCTCCGGAATATCCTTCTGCATTTTGCTCTGTATTAACCCCGGCAGTAACATTTTCATTTTGCACACCGCCCCCTGTAACATCATTACTCTGCACACCTGTTACAGCTTCATAAGTATCTTCTTTCTGAACAGGTTCTGATTGCACCATATTGTTCATATCATGAGATGATTTATCTCTGCAACCGGTCAACACAAACAATTGAGCAAAAACTACTAAAAATAAGAATACCATTTTTTTCATCATACGAAAACAACCCTCCATTTTTCAATATTTGAAGTATCATTTTCAGTATGACCAAATATATGGAATATCATTCATTAGCAGAG
>CALZKI010000103.1 GCA_945787995.1 uncultured Lachnospiraceae bacterium
ATTCTTTCAGCCAATAAGGAACCCATTTCTGCACAACCTACCTGCTTACAGCCTTCGGACATAATATCAATGGTTCGATAGCCTTCCTTAAGCACCTGTTTCACTGCCGCTTCCACAGCATCCGCCTCTTTGTCCAGATCGAAGCTGTAGCGAAGCATCATTGCTGCGGAGAGAACTGTGGCAATAGGATTGGCAATGTCTTTCCCTGCAATATCCGGTGCGGAACCATGACTGGGCTCATACAAGCCGAATTTGCTGTCATTTAAGGATGCTGATGCCAGCATACCGATAGAACCGGTTACCATACTTGCTTCATCAGATAAGATATCCCCAAACATGTTCTCTGTAAGAATCACATCGAACTGTGCAGGATCCTTCACCAGCTGCATAGCACAGTTGTCCACCAGCATATGTTCCAGAGTAACATCCGGATAATCCTTTGCCACTTCTTCCACTACGGCACGCCATAATCTGGAGGAATCCAGCACATTTGCTTTGTCAACGCTGGTTACCTTATGGCGTCTCTTTCTGGCAATGTCAAAGCCCTTAATGGCAATACGTCTGATTTCGTTTTCATTATACGTTAAGGTATCTACCGCTGTTCTGATACCGTCTTCCACAGTAGTCTTTCTTTCGCCGAAATAGAGACCGCCTGTCAGTTCACGCATAATCATCATGTCAAAACCGGCTTCCGAGGTTTCCTTCTTTAAAGGACAAGCATCCGCCAGTTCATCATAAAGGATTGCAGGGCGAAGGTTTGCAAAAAGGTTCAGCTCCTTACGCAATTTCAAAAGGCCTGCCTCCGGTCTTAAATTGGGAGCCAGTTTATACCAGGGGGATGTGGTGGTATTGCCACCGATAGAACCCATCAAAACCGCATCTGCACTTTTAGCGGTTGCAATGGCTTCCTCTGTCAGCGGAACGCCATGCACATCGATGGAAGCCCCACCCATAAGGATGTCTGTATAAGTAATCTGATGACCAAACTTCGTACAAACCGCATCCAATACTTTCTTTGCTTCTGTCACAATTTCAGGTCCGATTCCGTCGCCGGGAATGCATGTAATATTCATATTCATGAGTGATGTCCCTCTCTTCTTTCTCCTATAAAGTAATAAAAATGGCGCCGGTTATGGCGCCATAAGTCTTTGCATTATTGTTCAGGTTTCTCTACCTGTGCGATTGCAGCTTTCTGCATAGGGATACGGCAGTTCTTATTGTTACCAAACTCTACGATGACTGTATCATCAGTAATGTCGATAATAATGCCATAAAAACCGCTGCTTGTCAGAACGCAATCACCAACCTCTAACTGGGAAAGCATCGCTGCCTGCTTTTTCTGCTCTTTCTTCTGAGGTCTGATCATGAAGAAATACATAAATCCAACAATCAACACAATATATGCAATCATGATGATGCCGCCACCTGCTGTCTGAGCATCTGCAGTCAATAAAATATTCATATTCATTCTGTTACCTCCAAAAATCAATCTTTAGTTATCATACACAATATCAAACATTATCACAAGCATTTCTTGAAATTTTATGCTGATTCAAAACAACACAAATACTCATTCAATCGAGCAAAATGTTTGGAGAAATGGACTTATTAAGAATATTTTCTCAATTCTCCGGATTTGCCATGCCTTCCAGTTTTCTCTTCTTATAGCCGGCAAAATCCCCTGCATCCAATGCTTCTCTGATTTCTGTCATCATGGTGTTGTAAAAATAAAGGTTATGCAGCACGCAGAAGCGCATACCAAGCATTTCTTTTGCCTTTAACAGATGTCTGATATAAGCTCTGGAATACCCTCTTTTACAAACCGGACATCCACAACCCTCTTCAATAGGTCTTTGATCCAGCTCATACTTTGCATTAAATAGATTGATCTTACCATGATTGGTATATAAGTGTCCGTGACGACCATTCCTGGTGGGATATACGCAGTCAAAGAAATCAATCCCTCGCTCAACACCTTCCAGAATGTTGGCAGGAGTACCTACTCCCATCAGATATGTGGGTTTATCCTTTGGTAAAAAAGGAACTGTTTCATCCAAAATGTGATACATCTGTTCATGGGTCTCGCCTACCGCAAGACCTCCCACAGCATATCCGTCCAGATCAAATTCACTAATGCGTTTGGCATGCTCTACGCGGATATCCGGGTAAATGGCCCCCTGGTTAATACCAAACAACATCTGATTCGGGTTCACTGTGTCAGGCAAGCTGTTCAACCTGTTCATTTCCGCCTGACAACGCTGTAGCCATCTGGTAGTACGATCCACGGAAGCCTGCACATATTCTCTGGAAGCCACACTGGATGGACATTCGTCAAAGGCCATGGCAATGGTGGATCCAAGATTCGACTGAATCTGCATGCTCTCTTCCGGTCCCATGAAGATTTTTCTTCCATCGATATGAGAGTTGAAATATACGCCCTCTTCTTTGATTTTACGAAGACCGGCCAAAGAAAACACCTGAAATCCACCGGAATCAGTCAAAATCGGTTTATTCCAGGACATAAATTTATGAAGACCGCCCAGCTTTTTAATGGTCTCATCACCTGTTCGCACATGAAGATGATAGGTATTGGACAATTCCACCTGTGTTCCGATCTGCTCCAGATCTTCCGTAGAAACCGCACCCTTAATGGCAGCTACAGTTCCTACATTCATAAACAATGGAGTTTGCACCGTACCATGCACAGTTTCCAACTGAGCCCGTTTTGCACGTCCTTCCGTTTTCAAGACGGTATAGTTACTTTTACCCATGCTGTTATTCCATTCTATCAATTCCCATGGTTCTATTAATTGCACCCATGGTTCTATTATTTCCACCAATTCCCATGGTTCTATTATTTCCACCAATTCCCATGGTTCTATTCTACTCTACCAATATACTGACTCCAGAATTCTTCCAGAGTGATTCCGTTCCTGCTGATGACTTCAGCAGCGTCTATTCCTACATAGCGAAAATGCCATGGTTCAAATTCAATACCGGTTACATACTCCTTCCCTTTCGGATAGCGAAGAATGAACCCATATTCACAGCTGTGTTCTGCCAGCCACTGTCCCGCTTTCGTATCCCCAAAGCCTTCATCCAGGGTGGAATACGTGGTACTGATGATATCCAAAGCCAAGCCAATCTGATGTTCACTGGCCCCCGGAACCGTAACTGCCTGGGAAGCGGTTTTGTATGCGTCCATGTAGGACATGCCCTGAGCCATGTACTTTTTGATTTTTCTCTCAAAAAGCATCTCCTGTCTGTTCAGATCACGATAGGGTGAACAGACAACCAAATCTACACCGTCATCTTTGGCTGCCTGAAACATGGCAACCAGATCGGGAATAATTCGTTCATCACACTGCATATTGCCTTTAATGACACCTAAATGCAGTTCAAACGTTTCCGGTATGGGATGCTGTTTATTGATCAGCAGAAGCTTCCAATCATCGGGATCAAACACAGAAGTTTTCGGAGCGTCTGTTGCCACCGTCTCTTCCAAATAGTCCACATCTGCCATCAGTTCATCCACAGTTAACACGTCAGCAGAATTGATATCCACTTCCGAATCTAAATGATCGATATCCTGGCTCACATCGCTATCATCAATTTCAATGGGCGATACTTCTTTTTCAACCGCTAATTCAATATCCGAATCCATTGCCACCGAAACCGTCTGCGTATTATCCATAAAATAGACGTTTTCCGTATTAAAAACCGCACCGGTAAAGCTGCAGCTGAACACGAAAACAAGACAGGTAAAAGCCATGGAAAAATAGCGCTTATAATTTTGCTTCAAATGGCAAACAAAGCCGTCCCCCAGAAGCAATATGGCCGCAAAAAACAAAGCCGGATAGCGCAACCAATGATACTTCCTTGCCAAACGCTTATATGCAGTTAACACTTTCTCCCGAAATGTCTGCGTCATCTTTCGTACTTACCTGTTCTTTTGTAAATAGGAATAAAAAATGTCGTAATGCTTTTATTGTAATGCAATCACACATACAAGCACACAAGTTACTATAGCATACAAAAAATAAGTATGGCAATAGCAACTAATTATTGCGATTCTATATCCTGTAATTTTATATCCAGCAATTCTATATCCTGCTATTCTAAATCCAGCAATTCTATATCCTGCTATTCTATATCCAGCAATTCAATATCCTGCAATTCTATATCCTGCAATTGTATACGATACAATAGTAACATTGCGATTTTATATTCTACAGAAATCAGTAATGAATGAGTAATTAATGGAAAACTATACAATGATTACCGGTTCTGTTTACTTATTATAAAAATCCAAAATCTTGTCTACTCTTGCAGTCATATTAACAAGAATGGCATCCAAAAGTGTTAACGCAGTCATCGCTTCGATTACTACAACTGCCCTGGGAACGATCACCGGATCATGGCGTCCCTTGATTTGAATATTGATCTCCTCTTGGGATCTGTTAACAGTTTCCTGCTCTCTGAATATAGAGGGCGTAGGTTTGATGTGTGCTCTTAGAATAATCTCGGAACCGTCACTGATACCGCCCAGAATGCCGCCGCTGTGGTTGGTCTTCTTGACAACCCGACCGTCTTCCATCCTAAAAGCATCATTGTTTTCTGAACCTTTCGCAGTTCCAACCCCGATGCCGTCTCCGATTTCCACCGCTTTTACAGCACCTACAGACATCAATGCCTTTGCCAGATTGGCATCCAGCTTATGAAATACAGGATCACCCACACCGGCGGGCATTCCGGTTACCTTACATTCGATCACGCCACCGGAGGAATCCAGATTCGCCATACATTCCTTCATATAAGCCTCTGCCCGTGCGGAAGCCTCATAGTCAGGCATAGCCGTTGCAGTACTGTAAATAGCCTCTTCCTCAAAAACATGTTCGGAGATAGATACCGGACCGATAGATTTGGTATATGCCTGTACTTTAATACCCATTTGGGATAACAGCTTTGCTGCGATTGCTCCGGCTGCTACTCTGCCAATGGTTTCTCTGCCGGAAGATCTGCCGCCACCCCGATAATCCCGGAAACCATACTTTTCATCAAAGGTATAGTCTGCATGCCCGGGTCTGTAATAGGAGGCAATCTCCGAATAATCCGCAGAGCGTTGGGAAGTATTCTGTACCAATAAAGAAATAGGCGTTCCGGTAGTCTTTCCCTCAAACACACCGGAAAGAATATGAACCGAATCATCTTCTTTCCGTTGGGTGGTTATGGCACTCTGGCCCGGTTTTCTTCTGTCCAGATATTTCTGAATATCCTCTTCACATAGAGATAACCCTGCGGGGCAACCGTCTATTACAACACCAAGTGCTTTTCCGTGGGATTCACCCCAGGTGGTTATCTGAAAAATAGTTCCTATGCTCGATCCTGCCATTAGAAGTTCTCCAATAATTCAATGTAGAAATCCTTGTAATCTGTTCTCTCTTCGTTCTCAAATGCAATCGCACTTCTGGGATGCTGGTTCAATATGCCGGTCAAAAGATAAGGCACATCATAGCCCCATTTCACACCGGATTCACGAAGCGGAACAATTTCCTGCTGTATAAAATCAAGAATCGGATGAATCTTATACTTCGGATTCTTTAAGAATCCCAGCAACAGCTCGGAAGGACAGTTTCCGGCGCCTCTGCCAAGGCTGGAAACCGTTGCATCCAGGTAACTAACACCTTTGATGACTGCTTCTGTTGTGTTTGCAAATGCCAGCTGCTGGTTATTATGAGCATGAATACCAACCTTTTTTCCATGTGCTTCCGCAAAGGAAACATACTTTTCAGACAGTCTTCTGATCTGTTCCGGATAAAGTGATCCGTAGCTATCTACCAGATAGATCACGTCAACACTGCTCTGGCAAAGCTGTTCCAAAGCGGCATCAATATCAATATCATTAGATTTGGAAATTGCCATAATATTACAGGAGGTTTCATATCCCTTTTCATGACAGTATTCAATCATTGCTACGGCAGCAGGAATGGTGTTGATATAGGTAGCCACTCGAATCATATCGATGGGGCTGTCTTTTTTATCAATAATATCCTTTTCGTAATCGCAGCGTCCCACATCAGCCATGACGGAAATCTTCATGTTGGTATTGTTGTCACCCACAATGGCACGAATATCTTCGTCATCGGAAAATTTCCACTTTCCGAACTTCTTCACATCAAACATATCTTTTGATGCCTTGTAGCCGAATTCCATATAATCAACGCCGGCTTTCACATTTGCAATATATAAATCTTTCACAAACTGATCCGTAAAAAAGAAATCATTTGTCAAGCCACCGTCACGAATTGTACAATCCACTACCTTGATTTCAGGAGTGTATGATAATAAAGTTCTTTCACCAGCCATGATTTTTCCCTTTCTTCCTTTTTGTATTCTTGATCTTGACTAAGGAGAAAACAATGAAACATACGAATTGCGGAAATAAGTATTTTGTACTATTTTCCGCAAATACAATATTCTGTTTTGTGCTTCATTTTTGCGGAATTTTGCATATTCTTTCATTTTCCGCAATTCCATTTTTTATCAAGATCTTTGGAGTTGCGGAAATTAGCTAATTCTGCTAATTTCCGCAATTCTTTTATTTTAGTAAAACGTGTAGGTTTGCGGAAATATACTTGTATTAGCGTTTTCCGCAATCTTACTTCTCTTTTTAAAGCTTTTGTTTTACGGAAATATGCTTGTTTTAGCATTTTCCGCAATCTTACTTCTCTTTTTAAAGCTTTTGTTTTACGGAAATATGCTTGTTTTAGCGTTTTCCGCAATCTTACTTCTCTTTTTAAAGCTTTTGTTTTACGGAAATATGCTTGTTTTAGCGTTTTCCGCAATCTTACTTCTCTTTTTAAAGCTTTTGTTTTACGGAAATA
>CALZKI010000104.1 GCA_945787995.1 uncultured Lachnospiraceae bacterium
ATAAAAATTATATTTATACTTAATTTTTGAACGGTTTTAGAAAGGGGTTCGTTATGAAACATGGCTTTCTGAAGGTTGCAGCTGCAACTCCCAAAATTCGGGTGGCAGATCCCGTTTATAACAGCGAGCAGATCGTGAACGAAGCAGTACGTGCTGTTGCCAATGGTGCAAAGGTTGTGGCTTTCCCGGAACTTTGTATCAGTGGTTATACCTGTGCCGATCTGTTCTCCCAGGACAGGTTATTAGCCTCCTGTAAGGAAAGCTTGGGATGGATTGCAAAAGAAACTGCTTATCTGGATGCCATTCTTTTTGTTGGTCTTCCGTTGGAATATCTGGGTAAATTGTATAATGTAGCTGCGGTTCTTCATAAAGGAAAGGTGCTGGCTTTTATTCCCAAAAAGAATATTCCCAACTATGGGGAATTTTATGAGGTGCGTCATTTTACGGAAGGACCCGATTATCCTGTAGATGTGCCTTTTATGGGCGAAGAAATACCTATGGGATGTAAGATCCTGATTCAGGATGAAAATATGCAGGAATTGGTCATCGGATGCGAGATCTGTGAGGATATCTGGGCTCCGGTTTCACCTTCTACAACACTGGCAACTGCAGGTGCAACAGTGATCGTGAATCTGTCTGCTTCCGATGAAACGGTTGGAAAAGACAGCTATCGTAGAATGCTGATACAGACAACCAGTGCAAAACTGGTGTGCGGATATATCTATGCCTGTGCCGGAGAGGGTGAATCTTCCCAGGATCTGGTATTTGGCGGACATAACCTGATATGTGAAAACGGTGCCCTTTTAGAGGAGGCTGCAAGATTCCAAAACGAAATGATCTTTGCGGATCTGGATTTGGGGAGAATCATTCATGAAAGACGTCGAATGAATACCTTCCGGATGGATGATGATCAATTGATAACGGTTGTTACTTGTAAACTACTCATGGAAGAAACGACTCTTACAAGAGTGTTCCCGCAGAAACCCTTTGTTCCGGGGGATGATGACCTTCTGGGAAAACGATGTGATGAAATTCTGACCATTCAGTCCTTGGGATTGAAGAAACGTTATGAACATACAGGTTGTACCCAGGCAGTTGTAGGGGTATCCGGTGGTTTGGATTCCACCCTGGCACTGCTTGTTACGGTGCGTGCCTTTGATATGCTGGGTCTTCCCAGAGAGAATATCCATGCCATTACAATGCCTTGCTTTGGCACCACGGACAGAACACTGGACAATTCCGTGAAGCTGGCCAAAACTTTGGGAGCTACTTTGAAGAAGATTAATATCAAAAAATCAGTGACTTCCCACTTTAAGGATATTGAGCAGGATATAGAGGTGCATGATGTCACATATGAAAACGGACAAGCCCGTGAAAGAACCCAGGTATTAATGGATTATGCCAACAGAGTAGGCGGACTTGTGATCGGCACCGGTGATTTGTCGGAACTGGCTCTTGGCTGGGCTACCTACAACGGTGATCATATGTCCATGTATGGCGTAAATGCAGGCGTTCCAAAGACCTTGATCCGTCATCTGGTCAGATACTTTGCAGATACCTGCGGAGATGAAAAACTGCAGTCCGTATTGCTGGATGTGCTGGATACCCCTGTGAGTCCCGAACTGTTACCTCCTGTAGACGGTCAGATCGCGCAGAAGACAGAGGATCTGGTAGGTCCTTACGAGCTCCACGACTTTTTCCTGTATTATGTGCTGCGTCTTGGCTATTCGCCGGAAAAAGTATACCGCGTGGCAAAACATGCATTTAAGCGTACCTACACAAAAGAAACCATTTTGAAATGGCTGAAAACCTTCTACAGAAGATTCTTTTCACAGCAGTTCAAACGTTCCTGTCTGCCTGACGGACCAAAAGTGGGTAGTGTATCCGTCTCTCCCAGAGGGGATCTTAGAATGCCTTCCGATGCCTGCGTCCGCATCTGGATGGACGAAGCCGAGAAATTGAAGGCCTAGGCAGTACAGCCGACCTATAGCAGGAAAGCTTTGTTTTTTTACATCATAATTGCCCCGGTACGTTCATATATATAGATAAAGACCTAACCGAGGCAAGCTATGAGCTCCAAAACAAAAATCGTTGTGTTGCATGTGAAAGAATTGATCTATACCGGCATTTTTGTTGTGCTGGGGATTTTGTTTCTTGTGTTACTGATTGTAATGTTCCTGCCGGACAAAAAAGAAAATCAAGAGACAATGGCACCGGGCGTAACAGAAGAAACAGTAAAGTATGTGCCGGGGGTCTATACCACATCGTTGATATTAAATGGCAACGTGGTGGAAATTGAAGTTACGGTAGATGAATATAACATTAATTCGGTTCGCCTGAAGAATCTGGATGATGCGGTTACCACCATGTACCCGCTGCTGGAACCGGCTTTTGATAATCTGGCCACACAGATTGTGGAGAACCAATCGCTTTCCAATTTGACTTTCCCGGAAGAGAATCAATATACCTCCATGGTATTGGAAGAAGCTATCTATAACACTTTTGAGAAAGCCAAAGCGGAAGATAATACCACAAAATGAGTAGAAAACAAGCAGAAAATCATCACGTTAATGCGACAAAGTACTTGACACAGAAACGGGATAACTGTTATTCTCTATAAGAACAAGGGCGTTCGGGCATTACCCGCATGCCCTTTTGTTGTTGAAAGGAAAAAACAAGCGGCAAGAGAGGAACGTAAAATGATTGAATTTACGAAAATGCAGGGATGCGGAAACGACTACGTATATATAAATGGATTTACCCAGAAAATCGATCCGGAAGATAAGCCTGAATGGGTCAGAAAAATTAGTGACCGACATTTTGGAGTTGGCAGCGATGGTGCCATTTTCATCAATCCGTCAAAGATTGCGGATTTTGAAATGGAAATGTGGAATGCAGACGGAACCCGCTCTGAAATGTGTGGAAACGGCATCCGTTGTGTAGGCAAATATGTTTACGATAAGGGATTGACTGACAAGACTGAACTTACAGTGGAAAGCTTTGGTAAGATCAAATACCTGACACTGTACGTGAGTGAAGGGAAAGTGGACAGAGTAAGGGTTAATATGGGAGCTCCTGAGCTCATTGCGGAGAGAATTCCTGTGGTATGTGATAAGGAACAGGCGATTGATGAGCCTATTGAGGTGCAGGGGAAGACATATCATATGACCTGTGTTTCCATGGGAAATCCCCATGCGGTTGTTTTTATGGATCAGGTGGCTGACCTTACAATTGATCAGATTGGACCGTATTTTGAAAATCATGCCAGATTTCCAAAGCGCGTGAATGTTGAATTTGTGAAAAAGATTGACAGAAACAATGTGGAAATGCGCGTCTGGGAGAGAGGCACCGGTGAAACACTTGCCTGCGGAACAGGGTGTTGTGCCACTGCAGTTGCCTGTGTCTTGAATGACGTAACGGATGATACGGTAACCGTTCATGTTTTGGGTGGAGAGATTGAGATTTCCTGGGATCGTAGTGAAAACCTTGTGTATATGACAGGCCCTGCGGAAACAGTTTTCGAAGGGTTGTATTAGCAGGTTCATGAATGACTGTTTTGCATTTTCAAAGGCTAGTTCAAATAGGAATACATGAATCAATAAATTTAATTTGAGGTGCTTTACAATGGCAAAAGTAAATGACAATTATTTGAAACTTCCGGGTAGTTATCTGTTTTCTACAATCGGTAAAAAGGTAGCCGCATATGCGGCAGAAAATCCGGATAAGAAGATTATCCGTCTGGGAATCGGTGATGTGACGCAACCCTTAACTCCAACCATCATTCAGGCACTTCACAGTGCAGTGGATGAAATGGCAGATGCTGAAACGTTTCGAGGATATGCACCGGATCTGGGATATGAGTTTCTCCGTAAAGCGATTGCTGATAATGATTATGTGGCAAGAGGATGTGACATTGCTGCAGACGAAATCTTTGTTTCGGACGGTGCAAAATGTGATTCCGGTAACATTCAGGAGATCTTCAGCACAGATAATAAGATAGCTGTATGCGATCCTGTGTATCCTGTCTACGTGGATACGAATGTGATGGCAGGAAGAACCGGCGAGTACGATCCGGCTACCGGCAACTGGAGCGATGTGATTTATATGCCCTGTACTGCAGAGAATGGTTTCGCACCTGAATTGCCGAAGACAGTCCCCGATATTATCTATCTTTGCTTTCCCAACAACCCTACAGGTGCTACTGTGACAAAGGACAGGCTGCAGGAATGGGTTGATTATGCAAATAAAAACGGCTCTGTGATTATTTATGATGCCGCTTATGAAGCATATATTTCCGAAGAAAATGTTCCTCATACCATCTATGAGTGTGAGGGTGCGAGAACCTGTGCAATTGAACTCAGATCCTTCTCGAAAAATGCCGGTTTCACAGGCGTTCGTTTAGGCTTTACAGTGATTCCCAAAGATTTGAAGGTGGATGGTGTTTCTCTTCATTCCCTGTGGGCAAGACGCCATGGAACAAAATACAATGGTGCTCCTTATATCATCCAGCGTGCCGGCGAAGCTGTTTACAGCGAGCAGGGTAAAAAGGAGACAGCCGGTCTGGTAGCATATTATATGAAAAATGCGTCCTATATCTTGAACGGATTGAAGGATGCGGGGTATACTGTTTCCGGAGGCGTCAATGCTCCCTATATTTGGCTCAAGGCCCCTAACGGTATGACCAGCTGGGAATTCTTTGATTATTTACTTACTACAGCAAATGTGGTAGGTACGCCGGGCTCAGGATTTGGGCCCAGTGGCGAAACCTATTTCCGCTTAACTGCCTTTGGAAGCTATGAGAATACAGTTGAGGCAGTAGATCGATTGAAAAGATTGTAGGATACCATAATTGCTGCATTGCAGAGGTTGCTGCAGTAGGTCCAAGTAGAATGGTGATCATGTATAATCCCGGAATGCTTTCACTGGCGTTCCGGGATTTCTGTTTTAACTAATTCCGAAAAGGAGTTATCTAATAAGGATTTGGTAAGTATTTATGGATTTTGAAGGGAGATGAAAACGATTCACATGAAGAATGATATTACGTCAGATATGATCGAGAAGTTGGAGATTCTGGCTCAATTAGAACTGACAGAAGCGGAAAGACAACAGGCGGTTGGAAATTTGAACCAGATTGTTGACTATTTTAGTCAGATAGGAAAAGTGCAGACAAATGGCGTAGAACCGGTATCTTGCGTGCATATGACAAGTGCTCCGCTTCGGAAGGATGTGCCAAAGGAACCGGACAGTGAATATTCAACCGGTATGACAGACAATGCATCTGCATTGCAAGACAACATGATCGTAGTACCTCGCAGCTTTATGTAAAGATAGAAGCCAATACTGGCGAAGAAAAAGGAATAGATATGACCAGAGAAGCACTCTTATCGTTAACCGCATTGCAGCTTGGAAAAGCGATCAAAGCAGGGGAAACTACTGCAATAGAAGCAACCAGGGCAATGCTTGATAACATAAAAATTAAAGATAAACTTAATAATTGCTACATTTCGGTGGACGAAGATGCAGCCATGGAGCGTGCAAAGCAGGTACAACAGGCCATTTTGAAAGGAAAACTAACGGGTTCCCTGGCCGGGGTTCCGGTTGCCGTGAAAGACAATATCTGTACAGAGGGATTGCCTACAACCTGTGGTTCTCGTATGTTGGAGCATTTCATTCCACCATATTCGGCAACCGTTGTGGAACGAATGGAAAGAGCCGGTTTGATTCTGCTGGGAAAAACCAATATGGATGAGTTTGCCATGGGTTCCACCACAGAAACCTCTTATTTTGGGGCCACTACACATCCGCTGGATGCAAACCGGGTGGCCGGTGGCTCTTCCGGGGGATCGGCAGCCGCGGTTGCAGCCGAAGAGTGCTATATCGCTTTGGGATCGGATACCGGAGGCTCTGTGCGCCAGCCTGCTTCTCATTGTGGGGTGGTTGGTATCAAACCAACCTACGGAACCGTATCCAGATATGGCTTGGTGGCATATGCTTCTTCTATGGATCAGATCGGACCTTTGGGGAAGGATGTGGCGGACTGCGCAGCTTTGCTGGATGTTATTGGGGGGAAAGATGGCAGGGATTCGACTTCAGTTGACTGTCAGGAAGCAGGTTTTCCCCCAACTGATTTTTTCTCCTGTGGGCTGGGACAACATGTGCAGGGGATGAACATTGGTATTCCAAGGGAGTACCTTTCAGAGGATTTGAATACAGAAATAAAAACATGCGTTATTGAAACTGCTGAAATGTTACGAGAGGCGGGAGCAAATGTAGAGTTCATCTCGCTGGAAGGGATGGAATATGCAGTTCCGGTATATTATATTCTGGCTGATGCGGAAGCTAGCTCTAATTTGGCCCGTTTTGACGGCGTGAAGTATGGCTACAGGACAAAGGAATATGATAGCCTGCATGAAATGTATAAAAAGAGCAGAGGAGAAGGCTTTGGGAAGGAAGCGAAAAGCAGAATTCTTGCAGGAACCTTTGTATTGAGTGCAGGATACTATGATGATTATTATCGAAAAGCCATGCAGGTGCGTGGCATGATATGTCAGTCTTTTGAAAAGGCTTTTGAGAAATACGACGTGATTTTAGGCCCTGTGGCTCCTACTGTTGCCCCGATGCGTGGCGAAAGCCTTAAGGACCCGATGAAAATGTATCTTGCCGATGTGTATACGGTGTCCGCCAATTTGGCAGGTCTGCCGGCTATGAGTCTGCCTGCAGGCAAGGATCATCAGGGGATGCCAATCGGAATACAACTAATGGCCAATCGTTTTCAAGATGACAAATTAGTACGGGTAGGGTACGCACTGGAAAAGATAGTAAGACAAAACGTGCAGACCATA
>CALZKI010000105.1 GCA_945787995.1 uncultured Lachnospiraceae bacterium
CCTGGGGAGCAAGCCTTTCTACAAGTGAGTATAGAGCAAATTCATCCTGCAGCCCCTTTTCTTCGGACAGCTTCTGGACGAAGGATTTGAAAATCACGGCACGAGGGTCGGACTTGGAGTATACCGCATGTCCCACACCATAAATCAGTCCCGCATGGTCAAAGGCATCTTTGTTCAGAAGTCTCTGCAGATAGTGAGCAACTTCCTCTTCGTCCTTCCAGTCTTTTACTTCTTCCTTAATTGCATCAAACATCTGCACCACCTTAATGTTGGCGCCACCATGACGGGGACCTTTTAAGGAACCGATTGCAGCCGCCATGACTGAGTATGTATCGGTGAGAGAGGAGCTTACCACGTGGGTTGTGAAGGTGGAGTTGTTACCACCGCCGTGTTCCATGTGTAAGATCAAAGCAATATCCAGAATCCTTGCTTCCAATGGTGTAAACTTGGAGTCGGGCCGCAAAATATGCAGTATATTTTCTGCAGCGGACAATTCGGATTTGGGTGGATGAATGAACAGGCTTTCTCCATCGTGGTAGTGATGATAAGCCTGATACCCGTAAATAGAAAGCAATGGGAACAGGCTGATCAACTGAAGACACTGTCTCAGTACATTGGGAAGACTGGTGTCATCGGCTCTGTCATCATAAGAGTAGAGAGTGAGCACACTTCTGGCCAAAGTGTTCATCATATCCTTACTGGGTGCTTTCATAATAATGTCACGAACAAAACTGGTGGGCAGAGAACGATAGGTGGACAAAGTGGAGCGAAAAGCTGCCAGCTCGGCCTTATTTGGAAGCTGGTCGAAAAGAAGGAGATAAGTGATCTCCTCGAAACCAAAACGGTTGTCTGCGGTAATCCCTGCAATCAGGTCCTTTACATTGTAACCACGATAGAATAACTCTCCGTGGATCGGAATCTGCTCCCCGTTCACATATTTATGGGCACGCACATCAGAAATAGTGGTAAGGCCGGCTAACACACCCTTACCATTGATATCGCGCAATCCGCGCTTTACATCATACTTTGTAAATAATTCAGAATCGATAATCCCGGCCTGCTCTGACAACGAAGCAAGTCTGATAATCTGTGGTGTTATTTCTGAAAATCTGTTTGAATCCATTTAATCAACCCCTAATACAATTTAGATTTATGATAGCATATTTTCAAATACCTGTTCAAGTGATAAACTGTTTAGGAATGGCGATTTCACGAATTCTTAATAATCTTTAGATACTGTTTAGGATTGCTGTTTTCATGAGGAAAATGGGCTAAAAACGTATGAAATCATGAAGAACGGATTCTTTGCGGTAGGGGAAGAATTCATTAATCGCGTCGAGATCATAATGTTCAGCAACAATATATAAAAAGAAAACAAATAGAAAAGGAGACCGAAATAATATGTACTCAAAGGAAGACATTTTTAGTCATGTGGATCACACCCAGCTGAAAGCATTTGCTACATGGGAGGATATTGTAACTCTTTGTGATGAAGCAGTTGCTTGTAAGACAGCATCCGTCTGTGTGCCCCCAACATATATTAAGCGGATCAAGGATACCTATGGAGATAAGATTAATATCTGTACCGTAATCGGCTTCCCGCTGGGGTATAGCGTGACTGCTGCAAAAGTGACAGAGACAAAAGAAGCAGTGAGGGACGGCGCTCACGAAATCGATATGGTGATCAATATTGCGGATGTGAAAAATGGTGACTACAAGAAGGTGGAAGAGGAAATCAAAGCAGTGAAGGAGGCCTGTGACGGTCATGTGCTGAAGGTAATCATTGAAACCTGTTATCTGACAGAAGAGGAAAAGATTGCCATGTGCCATGCGGTAACCAATGCAGGAGCGGATTATATTAAGACTTCCACAGGATTTGGCACAGCAGGTGCTACCATGGAGGATGTATTACTGATGAAGGCAAACATCGGCCCGGATGTCAAAATCAAAGCTGCCGGCGGAATCAGCACAGTGGAAGATCTGGAAGCATTTCTGGACGCAGGCTGTGACAGACTCGGTACCTCCAGAGCAGTAGGACTCCTAAAATAGGTAGAAAAATAGAAGAAAAGCGAGACAGAACAATGGAAAATGTAGTAATTAGGGAAAGACTTGCAAAATTGAGAGCAGCCATGCAGGCACATCAGATGGATTTCTATCTGATTCCTACGGCTGACTATCATCATTCTGAATATGTAGATGGCTTTTTTAAGGCAAGAGAGTATTTTTCGGGATTTACCGGTTCGGCAGGTACTTTGGTGGTATCTATGACAGAAGCCGGTCTGTGGACAGATGGCAGGTATTTTATCCAGGCAGAGAAGGAAATCAGAGGAACCGGAGTGACCCTGTTTCGGATGTTGGAGGAAGGTGTTCCGACTATTCAAGAATATTTGAAGGATAAGATGGAATCCGGGCAGACCCTGGGATTTGACGGGAAAGTGGTATCCACAGCTTTGGGCGAAGAATTGGAAGAGATACTTGGCAAAAAACAGGTGTCCGTCTGCTATGATTATGATCTGGCACAAGAAGTGTGGACAGACAGACCCAAGCTGCCAAATCATCCCCTGCTTGTGTTAGAGGATTCCCTCTGCGGCAAAACTCTGGCCCAAAAGGTAGCACAGGTGCGTGAGAAAATGGCAGAGAAGGAATGTGCCTATCATGTGCTGTCCAAATTGGATGATCTGATGTGGTTATTCAATATACGCGGAAAAGATGTAACCTGTAATCCGGTAGCCTTGTCCTATGCGTTTCTTTCCATGGATGACATTCATCTGTTTATCCAACAGGACGAAATTACGGAAGAAGCAAACGCCTATTTTGCCAAAAATCAGGTGACTTTGCACGGATATGATGAAATCATACCATTTCTGAAAGAGTATTCCTATGCCGGAAAAATGCTGTTGGATAAAAAAGCCCTCAGTTTTGCTCTGTACAAAATAGCCTCCGACAGAACCGAATGTGTGAACGAAGCCAATCCCACAGAACTGCTGAAGGCCATTAAGAATGACACAGAATTGGAGAATTCCAGACGAGTCTACATTGAGGATAGTGCTGTTCTGACAAAGTTCATCTTCAAAATGAAGCAGTTGGAGGACAAGACTTCTCTCAATGAATATGAAGCAGCCATGATGGTGGATGACATGAGAAGAGAAGTTCCCGGTTTTTTGGATCTTTCCTTTGATACCATTTGCGGCTTCAAGGAAAATGCAGCCATGATGCATTATGAGGCTACTGCAGAGGATCATAAGCAGCTGGAACCGGAAGGCATGCTTCTGGTAGATTCCGGCGGACAGTATCTGGGTGGCACTACAGATGTGACAAGAACCTTTGCCATGGGAACTGTCACAGAAAAGATGAAGAAACATTTCACCCTGGTTGCAGTAGGCATGCTTCGGCTTGCTGCTGCGAAGTTCCTGCAGGGCTGCAGCGGTAGAAACCTGGATATCCTTGCCAGACAGCCACTGTGGGATATGGGCATTGACTATAAATGCGGAACGGGACACGGCATCGGGTATATTCTGAACGTTCATGAGGGGCCCCAGAATATCCGTTGGCGCTATACAGCTGCCTCTACGGACAGTGTGCTCTATCCCGGCATGATCGTCTCTGACGAACCCGGAGTTTATCTGGAAGGAGAATACGGAATCCGTACAGAGAATATTCTGGAAGTAGTGTTGGATGAGAAAAATGGGGATGGCCAGTTCCTTTCCTTTAAGATGCTCACCTACGTACCAATCGATCTGGATCTGATTGACAAGAAATGGATGCAACCACGGGACATTGAGCTTTTGAATGCTTATCATCGTGATGTCTATGAGAAGCTTGCTCCCTATATGAATGAGGAAGAGCTTGTTTGGTTGAAGGAAGCAACGAGAGAGATTTAGTGTGCAGAATACAAAAAGTACATCATAAAAAGTATATGCGTTCGGTTGACTGAATATTCTTTTGATGATATAATTTCTTCGGTTCTTGGGTAAACTATGTCCAAAACTAAAACAAGTAACAATAGTCATGTTTCTAGCGAGATATGACAATAATCTATTATAAGAAAGGAAACATACAAAGATGGCAAAAGTTGATTTAACAAAGTATGGCATCACAGGCGCAACAGAAATCGTTCACAATCCTTCTTACGATGAGCTGTTTGCAGAAGAAATGAAACCTGAATTGGAAGGTTTCGAAAAAGGTCAGGAAACAGAACTTGGTACTGTTAACGTTATGACAGGTATCTACACAGGTCGTTCTCCTAAAGACAAATATATCGTTATGGATGAAAACTCCAAAGATACAGTTTGGTGGACATCCGACGCTTACAAAAACGATAACCATCCTATGAGCGAAGACGTTTGGGCAACAGTTAAGAAATTAGCTGTAGAAGAACTTTCTTCCAAGAGATTATTCGTTGTTGACGCTTTCTGCGGCGCTAACAAGGATACAAGAATGGCTGTTCGTTTCATCATGGAAGTAGCTTGGCAGGCACATTTCGTAACGAACATGTTCATCGTTCCTACAGAAGAAGAACTTGAGAACTTCGAGCCTGACTTTATCGTATACAATGCTTCCAAAGCTAAAGTTGAAAACTACGCTGAACTTGGTCTTAACTCCGAGACATGTGTAGCATTTAACATCACAAGCCGTGAGCAGGTTATCCTGAACACATGGTACGGCGGCGAAATGAAGAAGGGTATGTTCTCCATGATGAACTACTACTTACCTTTACAGGGTATCGCTTCCATGCACTGCTCCGCTAACTGTGATATGGATGGTAAGCACACAGCTATCTTCTTTGGTCTGTCCGGAACAGGTAAAACAACACTTTCCACAGATCCGAAGAGACGTCTGATCGGTGATGACGAGCATGGTTGGGATGACAACGGCGTATTCAACTTCGAAGGTGGTTGTTATGCAAAAGTTATCGGCCTTGACAAAGAGTCTGAGCCTGATATCTACAATGCAATCAAGAGAGATGCTCTTCTTGAGAACGTAACAGTTGATGCTAACGGTAAGATTGACTTTGATGATAAGAGCGTTACAGAAAACACACGTGTTTCTTATCCTATCTCTCATATCAACAACATCGCTGCTGAAGTAAATGGTGTATCTGCAGGTCCTGCAGCTGATAACGTAATCTTCTTATCCGCTGACGCTTTCGGCGTACTGCCTCCTGTATCTATCCTGACACCTGAGCAGACACAGTACTACTTCCTGTCCGGTTTCACAGCAAAACTTGCCGGAACAGAGCGTGGTATTACAGAGCCTACACCTACATTCTCCGCTTGCTTCGGACAGGCTTTCTTAGAGCTTCATCCTACAAAATACGGTGAAGAGCTTGTTAAGAAAATGAATGCTAACGGTGCAAAAGCTTACCTTGTAAACACAGGTTGGAACGGAACAGGTAAGAGAATCACAATCAAAGATACACGTGGTATCATCGATGCTATCTTAAATGGCGACATTAAGACAGCTCCTACAAAGAAGATTCCTATGTTCGACTTCGAAGTTCCTACAGAACTTCCCGGTGTAGATCCTAAGATTCTTGACCCTAGAGACACATATGCAGATGCTTCTGAATGGGAAGCAAAAGCTAAAGATCTTGCATCTCGTTTCGTTAAGAACTTCGAGAAATACACAGGTAACGAAGCTGGTAAAGCTCTTGTTGCAGCTGGTCCTAAAGCAGAATAATCTGTGGCATAGATCAAGTATTTATCTTGTTAATGAAAAGGACGGTACGAAAGTGCCGTCCTTTACTTATCAGAGCCAGGAAGGAAAACATATGCACTCTACAAAATTTCTTACGCCCAAATACACGCTGGTGCAGGCTGCGTATTGGGGTGGCTATTGTACTTTACATGCTTATGCGGCTGTGTTTTTGTTGGACAAAGGATTTTCCAACGGAAGCATCGGTATGCTGCTGGCTTTAGCAAATGTATTGGCTGTTTTTTTACAGCCTCTGGTTGGAGGTATCCTGGATAAAGCGGAAAAATTTGATGTGAGAGATGCCATGCTGTTCTTTTCGGTATTAACGATTGGCATTTCTCTGTTGCTGTATCTGGCAGGAAATCATATGGCTTTTATAGGCATTTTGTTCCTGACCTCCTATATGCTGCAGATGGTGTGTCAACCATTAACCAGTACCTTAGGATATGAATTCATCAACAAGGGCTATCCGTTGAATTTTGGACTGCCCAGAGGAATCGGAAGCTGCTCGTTTGCGGCTGTTTCTATGATTGTGGGCAATATTATCGGAAAAAAGGGTAGCGGTGTACTGCCAATCTGTACCATTGTACTGTTTGTGATCTATCTGGTTGCCATATGGATGATGAAGATTCCTATGGAGTCATATGGTGCAGCTACGGAAACAGATGGAAACAGAACTGCAGCAAGCGATGAAGAGCAAAACGAGACACAAAGAAACGGAGCAGCGAAAAAAGGAGTGGCTCACAATCGTTTTTCTGATTTTGTGAAGCATTATCCAAAGTTCTCCGTATTTCTCCTGTCTGTGGTGACTATTTTTATTTTACATTCCATGATCAATGATTTCTTTATTCAAATCATTACGCCCCTGGGAGGAAACAGTACCACATTAGGATATGCCATTTCCCTGGCTGCAGTTGTGGAGCTTCCTGCCATGGCAGCTTTTGGCATGCTGAAGAAAAAGATCAACGGCGGTACGCTGTTAAAGTGGTCGCTGATACTGTTCACTGTAAAAGGTTTATTGATGCTTCTGGCACAGAATATGGCCATGGTATATGTGAGCCAGTGCTTCCAGATGGTTGCCTATGCTTTGTTCATTCCGGCGTCTAT
>CALZKI010000106.1 GCA_945787995.1 uncultured Lachnospiraceae bacterium
AACATTACTGAAATCATGATTTTTTCCCTGTTTCAGTAATATTCCTTCTTATTTCCCAGCCACAACATTACTGAAATCATGATTTTTTCCCTGTTTCAGTAATATTCCTTCTTACTTCCCGGCCACAACATTACTGAAATCAGGACTTTTTCTTTTTTTCAGTAATATTCCTTCTTATTTCACGGGCACAACATTACTGAAAACAAGACTTTTTTCCTTTTCCAGTAATATTCCTTCTTACTTCCCGGCCACAACATTACTGAAATCTTCACTTTTTCCCTTATCCAGTAATATTCCTTCTTACTTCTCGAACACAACATTACCGAATACAGGCCAAACATTACTGAAAACAAGCACTACATTGCTGAAATCAAATAATTCTTCTATTTTCAGTAAGCTACCGCTCTTCTCTGAAATACGGCACACCCAGACTTGCAGGT
This sequence comes from uncultured Lachnospiraceae bacterium, assembly GCA_945787995.1. Taxonomy (GTDB): domain Bacteria; phylum Bacillota; class Clostridia; order Lachnospirales; family Lachnospiraceae; genus Acetatifactor. The sequence continues at coordinate 441 of CALZKI010000106.1, forward strand.
GGCTGATTATCTTCTTTATTTCGTCTGCTTGTAATAATCAATACAATAATCGTTACCACATAAGGAAGCATTTTGCAAAGCTCCTGGGTGGCTCTGGTAAGTCCCGGCAGGTAGATATACAGAATGTATAATCCGCCAAATACAAAGGAACCCCAGATTGCATTGGTTGGATTCCACAGAGCAAGAATAACTAATGCAATAGCCAGCCATCCACGATCACCGAAGCCGTTATTGGACCAGGTGCCGCCTAAATATTCCATGACAAAATACAAGCCGCCCAGTCCGGCAATCGCAGCACCGGTTACGGTAGCCGTATATTTGTAAAGAGAAACATTGATACCTGCAGCGTCAGCCGTTGCAGGATCCTCACCAACAGCCCTGAGATTCAGACCTTTTCTTGTCTTTGTCAGGAAATAGGTCATGGAAATGGCAATGATCAAGGATACATATGTCAAAAAGCCGTAGGAAAACAGCAAACTTCCTACCACGGGAATTTGGGACAAACCGGGAATCTGGGCTCTGAACGCAGCCGCTGTAGTTGCCACGGAAATCTGTCCCACACCACCTGCCAGTTTGGAAATAGAGCCTCCGAAGAAGTTACCAAAACCAACACCAAACGTAGTCAGTGCAAGACCTACCACATTCTGATTGGCCCGCAGTGTAATGGTCAGAAAGCTGTAGAGTAAACCGCCTAGCGCAGAGACAATCAGGCAGCAAAGAACAGCCACCAGAAGGCCTGCCAATCCATTGGGATTTTCTTTTCCTTTCTCATAGAAAAAGGCACCCATTAAGCCTGCAATACCGCCCATGTACATAATACCCGGAATACCAAGATTCAGGTTACCGGACTTCTCTGTCACGATTTCTCCGGTGGCTCCGAACAGGATTGCAACACCCTGACCAATGGCTTTCTGAATAAACGTAATCAACATTGTCATGACTGCACCTCCTTACTCTTCTTATGAAGCTTGATCTGATAATGAATGAAGAATTCACAACCAATCAGGAAGAACAGCAAAATACCGGTAATAATATCAGACGCATTCTCATTTAAGGAGAACTGGGAAGCGATCTGGATAGCCCCCTGCTGCATAAAAACAAGGAGCAGTGAAATCACTACCATGGCTATCGGATTAAATTTGGCCATCCAGGCAACAATGATAGCTGTAAAGCCGCGTCCCCCTGCGGTACTTGTAGAGATCGTGTGGCTGCCGCCGCTGACAACAACGGCTCCTGCCAGTCCACAGATACCACCGGACAAAAGAACGGTTCTGATGATAACCTTCTTTACATTGATACCGGCATATCTGGCTGTATTCTGGCTCTCACCCACAACAGCCAACTCGTATCCCTGTTTGCTGTAATTCATGTAAACAGAAATCAGAATCGTAACCACAAGTACAATGATCACATTGAGTACATACTGGCTACCGCCAATGGAAGGGAACCAGCCACCCTTTGATTTGGAGTTAATCACACCCACCGTATTGGACCCGCTTGGATTTTCCCAGAAAACAATACAGAAAGTAACAATCTGCATCGCCACGTAGTTAAGCATGAGGGTAAACAGTGTCTCATTCGTATTATATTTTGCTTTAAATACTGCAGGAAGCAAGGACCAAACCATGCCGGCTAAAATACTGACGATAAAGATCATGACCAGCAACAAGGCATTAGGAAGCTTGTCTCCCAGGTAGATCATGATTGCTGCGGAACAGGTACCACCAATCAGGATCTGACCTTCGGCTCCAATGTTCCAGAATTTCATTTTAAAGGCAGGAGTCAGACCCACCGCAATCAGTAACAATAATACAGTTTCACGTACAGTCACCCAGGCACGTCTCTTGGTACCGATCGCACCGGAAATAATACCTCCATAGACTTCCACAGGATTTTGCTTCGTAATGGCGATGATGACCAGTGCACATACCACAAGAGCAAGTGCTACTGCGGCAAAGCGAATCAACAGGGCCTTGGAAGGAGCGATGTAATCTCTCTTCACCATCTGAAAAAGAGGCTCTTTTTTCTGTTTCGTCATTTCTCTACTCAACATCGGCCTCCTTTCCGCCTGCTGTCATCAGCAAACCGATTTCTTCTTTTGTGGCAGTTCTGGCATCCACAATACCGCTGACCTTACCACCGGAGAGTACCAGGATTCTATCACAAAGCTGTAAAATAACATCCAGGTCTTCTATGACACAAATCACAGAAACACCCTTTTTCTTCTGTTCATTCAACAGGTTGTAAATGGTATAGGATGAGTTAATATCCAGGCCTCGAACAGGATAGGCAACCATCAGTACACTGGGGCTTAATGAAATCTCACGGCCCACCAGCACTTTCTGAACATTACCACCGGAAAGCCTTCTTACCGGAGTTTCTATGCTGGGTGTGACTACATCCAATTTATCAACAATCTTTTCCGCCAATTTCTTAGGACTCTTTCTGTCCGTCAGGAACCTGCGTCCTTTGGAGTAGCTTCGCACCATCATGTTGCCGGTCAGATCCATGGAACCTACAAGTCCCATTCCCAGACGATCCTCGGGAACGAAGGAAAGATGTATGTTCAGATCACGGATAGCATCGGAACTCATGTCAGAAAGCTTGTGTACCTGTCCTTCCGGATCGTAATAAAGCACTTCCCCGGACTCCACCCTCTGTAAACCGGCGATGGCCTCCAACAATTCACGCTGACCGCTTCCCGATATCCCGGCAACGCCCAGGATTTCTCCGCTGTATGCTTCGAAGGAAGCGTTAGAAAGAACTGCTCTTCCCTCACGATTCAGGCAGGTAAGTCCACGCATCTCAATACGTTTCTCCGGATGATTGGGTTCTGTTCTCTCAATATCCAGTTCCACCTTCTCACCGACCATCATTTCCGTAAGCGAGGCAACCGTTGCATCCTTTGTTTCAACCGTATCTATGTATTTTCCTTTACGAAGAACAGCCACCCGGTCAGAGATCTCCAATACTTCGTTCAGCTTGTGTGTAATGATGATAATAGATTTGCCATCCTTCTTCATGTTACGAAGTACTTCGAAAAGCTTATCGGTTTCCTGGGGTGTCAAAACAGCTGTAGGCTCGTCCAAAATCAGAATTTCCGCACCTCTGTAAAGCACTTTCACGATTTCCACAGTCTGTTTTTCAGAAACAGACATATCATAGATTTTTTTGGCAGGATCCAGTTCAAAACCAAATCTGGAAGTCAATTCATTGATCTCCTCATGAATCTTCTCCATTTTCAGTTTTCCTTTGCCTTCCAAACCCAAAATAATGTTCTCCGCCGCACTGAGTACATTGATCAGCTTAAAGTGCTGATGAATCATACCGATCCCAAGAGCAAAAGAATCCTTAGGGGAACGAATCATTACATGCTCACCGTTCACGTAGATCTCTCCTTCATCAGGGAAATAAATACCGGAAAGCATATTCATCAGCGTCGTCTTTCCACTACCGTTCTCACCCAGGATAGATAATATTTCACCCTGCTTTAGCGTGAGATTCACATTATCGTTGGCGATAACTTCTCCAAAGCGTTTTGTCACATGTCTGCACTCAATTGCATTCTTCTGTTCCACGCGCTTTCTCCTTTCGTATTTCACTTTGCACAACCATTTCTATTATCATTCAAAAATAAAAAAAAGGCAATGATTAACATTGCCTTTTTCTACAGTATTCGCTCTTAGTTTGTCAGTTCGGTAATACCGTCAATTCTCAAATCAAATGCAGGAGCGGATGCCAGTTCAGACTCATGGAAATATCCATCAGAAACATAATCAGCATATTTAGCATAATCGCCGCCTTCTGCGATCAAATCTTCGATAGAAGAACCGTTTACGGTAAATGTTGTTGTATCGAACACTTTCAGGGAACCATCCTTGATTGCAGCTTCCACTTCAGCAACCTTTTCTGCAGTACCTGCTGCAATAGCTTTTTCGTTCAGCTCTGTGATGCAATCTGCACCTTCAGCATATCCCTTACACCAGTCTGTATCGATTGCTGTACCGTTGATTACGCTTTCTACAGCATATGTGTAGTAAGGACCCCAGTTGATGGAAGCACTTGTCAGTGCGGTATCAGGCGCAACGCTTATCATGGATACATTGTAACCAACACAAGGAACACCGGATGTCTGACATGTGGAAGGAGCACCTGTTGTATCAGCATGCTGGCTGATCAATACGCAGTCGTCAGCAATTAAGGAAGCTGCTACTTCTGCTTCACCGGACATATCAGCCCAGCTGTTTGTGTACTGTACTTCCATAGTAGCTGTAGGACATACACTTCTAACCCCAAGGAAGAAAGATGTGTAACCGGATACTACTTCTGCATAAGGGAAAGCACCTACATAACCAAGCTTAGCCTGGTCAGCTGTAATCGTGCCTGCCTCGATCATTTCATTTAATTTCAGACCTGCTACAACACCGGATACATATCTGGATTCATAAACAGCTGTGAAATAGTTGTGCATATTAGCAAGACCGGAGCCTGCAGCCTGATAACCTGTAGCGTGGCAGAACTGTACTTCAGGATATTCTGTAGCAGCCTGCATGATGTAAGACTCATGTCCAAAGCTGTTAGAAAAGATAATGCTGCATCCCTGCTCAGCAAGGTCAACAGCTGCATCATAACAGGACTCATCTTCCGGAATACCTGTTTTCTCAATAACCTGATCTTCGGAAAGACCAAGGGCAGCCTGCATTGCATCAATACCTTTCATGTGTGCTTCTGTGTAACCTTCGTTTTCATCACCGATGTAGATGACACCAACTTTGATATCAGCTGCACCTGCTGCATCAACTGCCTCTGCAGTTTCAGCCGGTTCTGTTGCTTCTGCTGTTGCTTCTTCTGTTGCTTCTGCTGTCTCTTCTACTGCTGCAGTTTCAGAAGTAGCTTCTGTTGCAGTATCTGCACCACCACATGCACACAAAGAAACAACCATTGCTGCGGAAAGTAACATCGCAAATAATTTCTTCATAATAGCCTCCTTATGAAATTGAATGATTGTATAAAGGAAATTGAAAAAATTCCCTTCTTAATAAAATACACTGACTATACTGTAGTACAGCCAGTGTCAATTGACAATCATCAAAATACTCATGCTTTCGACAATTTTTATTTTAGTTTTAGGCAAATTTTACATTATCGGTTCACCATCAGTTTCGCCATGGCCTGATTCAGGCCGTCTACCGTCAGCTTGTACATGGGGAAAATCTCCTTCACCGCTGTTTCTGCCTCCCTCCAGGGTGCATGCCCGGGTGCCATCTTGGGATTCAGCCATACGATCTTCTTATAATGCCGCTTCATAAGAAGCAGCCAGTCCATCCCGGAAAGTCCATTGTTGGGTCCCCTGTAATTACCGGATACGGAATACAGTTCTTCCGGTGCCATAGCGGCATCTCCTACGATAATGACTTTATAGTCACTGTCCAGATTTTTGAATAGCCATTCCGTATCGATCCAGTCACCATTTTCACACTCCGGCGTGTTGTACAGCTTAGAATAAATACAGTTGTGAAAATAATAGGTTTTTACATCCTTATAATGATTGGATTTGTGCACCGCCTGAAACAGTTCATTCAAAAGACTGCTGTAAGGAATCATGGTTCCGCCGGAATCCATCAAAAGAAGAAGCTTCACGGAATTCTTACGGGGCTTATCCATGACAATCTGCAGGCAACCACCATTATCACAGGTCTTCCTGATAGTCCCGTCCAGATCCAATTCTGTTTTGGGAATATCCAGTTTGGTGGAAAACTGACGGAGCTTTCGAAGTGCCATCTGGAACTGTCTTCCCGTTAAAATGGTATCATCGCGAAAGTCCTTGTACTTTCTGGCACCAATAACCGAGAAAGCGGACTGGTATCCGGTTTTACCGCCAACACGAATACCACCTACGTTTCCGCCCATGTTACCAAAGGAAGTCTTTCCCATAGTGCCAATCCAGAAACTGCCGCCATTGTGCTCCGCATCCTGATCCTTCAAGCGGTCTCTGAACTTCTGCTCCACATCATTCTTATCAATGTCGACCTGCTCACCCTGTTCATTCATCTCATGAACCTTTTCTTCCCGCCACTGGTCATACAAATCAGACTTGTCAAGCCATTCCAGCATGGTGTCAGTAATATCAGCCTCGTATTTGGCACTTTTAAATTCATTCTCGAAGGCCATATCAAACTTATCAAAGTCGGTTTCCGATTTCACCAGAATCATTCTGGCAAGATAATAGAAGTCCGTCAGGGAACTGTTTGCAAGACCCTTATCCAATGCTTCCTGCAGCGTTAACCATTCACCCAAGGTGACCTTTAAGCCAAATTCCTGCAGGGTATAGAAAAAATGTTGAAACATAGTTACCTC
>CALZKI010000107.1 GCA_945787995.1 uncultured Lachnospiraceae bacterium
CTGGCTGCACCACGAACTAATTTTTTCTGGGAAAGTTTGCCATGCAAGGTGTCAGCAACCGGAACCGTAGGATCTGCGGCACCGGTAACACGCATAGCCTGATATACATAACCACGACCGGAAAGGGGATCACGGATCGCACCGCCAAGACAGGTAGCGGCGCCACCGAAAGGCTCGATTTCCGTTGGGTGATTGTGGGTTTCATTCTTAAAGAATACAAGCCATTCCTCAGTCACCGGACCTTCGCCGTAGTCCATTTCCACAGGAACAACTACAGAGCAGGCATTGATTTCATCGGATTCTTCCATATCATCCAGCTTGCCGTCTTTTTTCAATTTTCTCATCGCCATCAGAGCCAGATCCATCAGACAAACGAATTTGTCATCTCTTCCGGCAAAAATCTCTTCTCTTGTATCCAGGTAACTCTGGTAAGAGGTTTCAATAGGGGTTCTGTAATATCCATCGTCAAAGGTTACGTCTTTTAATTCTGTAGAGAATGTTGTGTGGCGGCAATGGTCAGACCAATAGGTATCCAGCACACGAATCTCTGTCATGGTAGGATCTCTGTGTTCTTCAGAAACGTAGTAATTCTGAATATGCTGAAAATCCTTAAATGTCATGGCAAGACCAAGGGAGTCATATAATTCACGAAGGTCTGCTTCTGCCATATCCTTAAATCCATCAAAAATGACTACATCTGCAGGCTCATCATAGGTCATGATAAGAGTCTCCGGCTTCTCCATGTCTGTTTCTCTGGAATCTACCGGGTTGATACAGTAGGATTTAATCTTTGCAAATTCATCATCGGAAATGGTTCCGATAACCATGTAAGTCACAGCAGTCTTGATAATCGGTTCTTCGTCCTCTTTTAAGAACTTCACGCACTGCACTGCGGAGTCTGCTCTCTGGTCAAACTGCCCGGGTAAGAACTCAACGCTGAATACTTTTGCATTGGCAGGAACTTCAATGGTCTCTCTGTAAAGAATATCAACCGGTGGTTCTGCAAATACAGTCTGACAGGCTCTTTCGAAGGTTTCGTCGGAAAGGTTCTCCACATCGTAGCGGATGAACTCTCTAACAGCCTCCACACCTGTAATTCCGAGATAACTGCCGATCTCCTCTTTCAATTCTTTCGCTTTTACCGCATAAGGATCTTTCTTTTCTACGTAGATTCTCTTGACGTTTCCCATGATGATTAAATTTTTTCCTCTCTTTTCTCCCGAATGATACATAAAGCCGGTTATTCAAGTACGCCACCGACGTACTTGCCGCGAGGCACGCGCTCCGGAGGAGCTTTCAGCTGCAAAAAACCATCTCTTCGCGATGCATCCTTCGAGGTTCACATTACTTGTATATATCCAAATGTAATAGTACCAATTTTACATGCTTTTGACAATGAACAAAGCGATATAGTTTGGCTTATTTTTATCTGTATATTTGTAAAATATCTCTCATTTTCGTAATGGCTGAAAGCAGGATGCCGCTCTTAACACCCTCTGACCATAGCCTGGATTTGGTTCTGCCACCCATTACATACCTTGCAACAATGTTGCCAAGGTCTTTCAGATCCTTTAAGCTGTCACAGTTACTGATGAACAGTTCTATATCTGCATCTGTTTTCAATTTATTTCTTGAGAAGGTATATATGTGATTCGGATTCATAAAACCGGTGTTTTCCGCTGTCCTGATAAATTCCATCATGTAGCTGTCATAGACCGGGAACGGCATGGAGCCCGCAACCACATCCGGATTATCAAAGGTTTTCTTGACTTCCAAACCGTACTTTTCTTCCAGCCACGGTACATACGCTACCAGCTTGTCCACATCAGGTGCATACTTTGCCACCGTTTCTTCGATGTATGCTCTTTCTTCTGTCCCCATTCTGTTTTCCATATGGTCCCTCCTTACGATACCTTTTTGCTATACTCCCTTATCAGAATTTGTTCCTGCGCTCGGAAACATAATTCCCACAAGGAACTTACTATATTCTTAACGCCATGTCGCCGTCTTTGATCAACCCTGCTTTTCTCATGGCTTCACTGATCCCAAGTGTGATTGCTGCAGGTAAAATAAAATGCATCACAAGAATCAGAACAAATGCCATAACCGGTGAAGTTCCCTGCTCTGTCATAGCCCCAAATGCTGCGATCTGCCCAACAAATCCGGCACTTCCCATACCACTGCCTACGGGGGTGCTTACCATATGCAGTACTGCAGATGCAACCGGTCCTAATATGGCACTGGACAAAATCGCCGGCAGCCAGATGATTGGCTTTTTCACGATATTGGGCACCTGCAACATACTTGTTCCGATACCCTGTGCGATCAATCCGCCTGTCTTATTTTCCCGGTAGCTGGCTACTGCGAAGCCTACCATCTGACAACAGCAACCAACGGTTGCTGCACCTGCCGCCAAACCGGTCAATCCCATGGAAATACCGATTGCCGCAGAAGAAATAGGCAAAGTCAAAATCATCCCCATCAGGACAGCCACGATGATGCCGCCCAGAATAGGGGATTGCTCCACATTAACATTTACCAGATTTCCCAACCATTTCATAAATGTGGATATGTATGGTCCTACCAACAATCCCACTGCCGCACCGGATAAGATAGCACACAGTGGTGTTACAATGATGTCAACCTTTGTCTTGCCCGCTACCAGGTGGCCGATTTCAATTGCCACATAGGCAGCTACAAAGGCTCCCAGCGGCTCCCCCGGTGCACCAACCGTGATGGTCTCCCCCACCGCCGGAAATGCACCGATCATACCTGCCACTGCAGCAGATACAGAAACCAGAGGACCTTCTTTAAACTTTGCTGCCACACCCACACCGATACCGGCACCGGTGATCGTCTTGGCTACGCCTGCGATAACGATCAGGTAGTTACCGATGGTCCCACCGATGAGGACACCGATCTGATTGATAATGGTTCCGATGATCAAGGTGGAGAAAAGTCCCAGAGCCATTCCGCTTAATCCATCGATGAAGATATTATTCAATTGTTTCTTTAGTTGTTCCATTTTTCGTATTCCCCTTTGTAATGATCGTTTTTGCAAAAGCGTGGGCATCCTTGCGGAGTACTTTTAGTTTTCGGGAAATGTGCAGAAATTACCTAAAATGCAACAAAAGGCTCCGAATCTCTTCGGAGCCTTAAAAGCAGGGGCAGTAGGAATCGAACCCACATCGACGGTTTTGGAGACCGTTGTTCTACCGTTGAACTATGCCCCTAGGACTATTGGATTTGCCAACAGTCATTATTATACACAACCGAAAAGAAATTGCAAGTTATTTTTTCTTTAACAGGTAATATACTGAAGTATGTCCCCAATTCTCTTTGGAGCCTTCCGCTACAACCTGGTAATTTTCCAGAGCTGAATTGGGATATTCTGTCTCACAGATAATATAATCCGGAATGCCGGCCCACATATACTCTTTCTGCTCATATCTAATTTGTTCTTCTCCCGGAATCGTTTGAGATTGAAACCAATATCCGGCAGGCATTGCATGACAGATAGTGCCCAAGCCTGTATCGAAACAGTTATAGGTAAGTAGGGTTGGATTTTCGGTCTGATCAACTATCTTCTTAAACTGAAACAGGAAATGATCTTCTTCTTTTACTTTCATTGCCGGAATATTCATAGAGGTACAGCCAATAAAAACCATACACAAAAGAATCGCTACTGTTCCTGCAATATGGCTGTAAATAACTTTACTTTTTTTGTGATTCTCATGCAACCCGACAGCTGCGCGTTGTTCCGGATAGGTATTGTCTTGCAGATTTATATTAGCATTCAGCTTTTCACCTGTAGGTTGCTCGTGACTTTGACGGATCTTTATACATACTTTCTCAAACAAAACTCCAATTCCCGCAAATCCAAACACCGCAAAAATAGCCAATGGAATTGCATAATATCCGAGCTTCATGCCTCCAATATATATACCAACATACAGGAAAAAGCATAATGCAATCATAGTAAAACGTTCCAGCCACTTTTTCCCTTTTCCAAAAACATACCACAATACGCCCGGCACCAAGAAAAGGAAGAAACAAAAATCCTTTTCAAAAAGAAAATAGAGATTTTTTGCCAGATCATATATCCTGGCAAAAAAGGAAGGTCCCTCTCCGTCCAGGTTGCTGTACACAAAAACGTTGATATATATGGTTCCGTAATACCACCAGTACAGGCTCTTATGGGCTGCAAAATAGATAAACCAGGGAACAAACGGAAGCGCCATTCCTCCCAGAAATTTGAAACAGGCCAGGAATCCGCCTTTCCAATCCTTCAGTGCCAGAAAGGCAAAGAAAATGCACATCATCCAGGCAAAGTAGAAGCCCAAATCAATAAACTTGATATTGGCTATCATCCCCGCCAGGAAGCCACCCAGAACAATTTCTTGGCTACTCATGGTTTTTCCCACAGGATAGTCTTTTTTGAAATATCGTACAATCATGTACAGACCATATGCCAGAATGGGGAACATCATTTCTTCCGCGGAGCCACCCCAGTAAAAAGCATAGGAGGCAATCATGGTTGTATATACACAGGGAGCCAGCACCAATGCAGTACTTTTCTGTGTGTACAGGCCAATGATTTTGTAGAAGGCATACATGGCAAGAGCGCCTTCCACAATTTCCAAAATATACACTCCTGTATATGTGCTGTTGGAAATGAGATAAGCCAAACCATAGAAGAAATACAGCCAAATTCCCTTTTGATCAAAAATGTCTCGGTAAGGCACATAACCATTCATCAGGGCTTTTCCCATGGTAAAATAACTATTGGTGTCATCCCAGTCATTACATATATAGAGAAAGGATGATCTGGTTGCCAACATTAACAGCAAAAAAGCTGCCAATAGGAAATAGCCGGCAACAGCCATCCCGCTTCTGTTCTTTTTCATATAACAAATCAGTCTATTCATAAAGCAGTTTATTCATTAATCATTCTATTCATAAAACAATCTATTCATTGAGATAGAACTGTTTTCTTGTTTGGTTCCTAATTACTTCCTTATTCTGAATTGCACCTCTGAAAAAATCAGAGGTGCATTACGAAAAATCGATATGTGATTAATCCACTTCTGCCTCGTTCTCGGCAGCTTCTTCATGGTATTCCTGTTCTGTGTTAACACTCCAGATGTTGGATTTGTCCTTTTCACCGGACAGAATGTTCTTAACTGTCTCAAAGGAGGTTACCATGGAATGGTCGATGTTGTTATATCTGTGCTGTCCGTTACGACCTACACAGTAAAGATTGTCGATGCTCTTCAGGTATTCCACCAGCTTATCCATCTCGTCATATGTATCGAAGTAAGCGGGATATGCCTTCTTCACTTTTTCCATATGGGTATCCAGTACTACATCAGGGCTGTCAATGAGGCCCAAATTCACCATTTCCTGTACACCGAATGCGGAGAACTGCTCTTCCGTCATATTCCAGAACTCGTCACCTTCATTGACGAAATATTCCAAACCGATCCAGATTGTATTCTCCAGATCTTTGATCATGTAAGGAGACCAGTTGTTGTAAATCTGGAAACGTCCCATTTTAACACGTCTGTCCTGCACATATACCCAGCAGTCAGGCACAATGTTGCTGACAGTTTTCAGTTTTGTTTTATTCTCCAGGTTAATCTTCGGTACCAATACACCTAATGTCATATAATCACGATAAGGCAATCCGGCAGCAATTCTTGCAGGTTCTGCAGGCACATCGTTCATACCGGCAACCAGATCCTTAACCGGCATGGAGGAGATAATATAATCACCCTCTACTGTAACTTCCTGTCCGTCTTTCACATAAGTCAGGGAAACGATTTTGTCACCTTCCTTCTGTAATTTGGTAACCTTTGCATTCTTAATAATGGTTCCGCCAAGCTTCGTGATTTCTTCAGCCGTTACATCCCACAACTGACCGGGACCTAATTTAGGATATTTGAATTCTTCGATCAGAGATGTCTCCACCTTACGATTCTTCTTCTTGAAAATCTTCCCGAAAATATCCTTGATAATGGCTACCACGGAAAGACCTTTTACACGCTGTGCTCCCCAGGAAGCATCGATCTCACTGGGATGACGTCCCCACAGGTTCTCTGTATAGTACTCGAAGAACATGGAGTAGAGTTTACGTCCGAAACGATTGATATAGAAATTCTCCAGATTGTCTTCCGGTTTCTTATGTAAAATAGCCGCCAGATAGCTGAAACCAACCTTCATGGTTGTGAAAAAGCCCATGTTTTTTAAGGTTTCCATTTTCAACGTGACCGGATAATCATAGAATTTGTTATCGAACAGAATTCTGGACACACGATGTCTGGTAAGCATGACTCTGTCTTCTTTTTCAGGGTCCGGACCGCCTTCTGCAAGCGGCATGGGACGATTCAAAAGGATATCATCATAGGTTGCAGAGCCCTGCATAGGGAGCATTTTATCCCACCATGCATTAACTTCAGGAATCTTGGAGAAAAAGCGGTGTCCGCCCATATCCATACGGTTTCCTTTATATTCAACGGTCTTGGAAATACCACCGAAGCAATCGCTCTCTTCAAATACCATTACTTCCATGTCCTCAGACTTCGTTAATAATTCATAAGCAGCTGTAAGGCCTGCCGGTCCTGCACCGATCACCAATGCTTTCTTCATAGTTTTTTCTCTCCTATGTTTTTTTGTTATTCCCTTTTACATAAAATAACAAACTAATTGTACCACAATCTGTTCCTTGTCGCAATAAATTCAATCATGCCTCGGCGTCATTGCCAGCAAGATGC
>CALZKI010000108.1 GCA_945787995.1 uncultured Lachnospiraceae bacterium
AGAGAGAAAAAAGGTCGTTTGAAACTGTTTTCCAATTTCAAACGACCTTGTGATCCATTGTAAATTATGATTTTAGTTAGTCTTTTTTGGTAATTTAACCTTATCCAGCTTCCAGATATCATCCACATATTCCTGGATGGTTCTGTCGGAGGAGAACTTACCGACACATGCTACATTCAGAATAGCACTCTTTGCCCAACCCTTTTCATCACGATACATTGTCTCAATCTTCTTCTGCGCTTCCGCATAAGACTTGAAGTCCTTCAGGATAAAGTAGGTATCCGCTTTGGATGTGCTGAGTGTATTGAGCAGAGAGTTGTACAAAGGTCTGAACAATTCCGGATCATTGGAGTAAGTACCATTGATCAACTGCATCAGCACTTTGCGGATATCTGCATCACTGTTGAAAATATCCTGAGGATTGTAGCCACCATGATTCTCATAGTTGATAACCTCTTCGGAAGAAAGACCGAAGATAACAGCATTTTCAGCGCCAACTTCTTCTACGATTTCCACGTTTGCACCATCCATGGTACCCAGAGTAATCGCACCGTTTAACATGAATTTCATGTTACCTGTACCGGAAGCTTCTTTACTTGCTGTGGAGATCTGTTCCGATACATCTGCTGCAGCAAAAATCCACTCTGCGTTGGATACACGATAGTTTTCAATAAATACAACCTTGATTTTTCCGTTGATGGATTCGTCGTTGTTGATCACATTTGCAACACTGTTGATCAGCTTAATGGTTAATTTCGCATTGGCATAACCGGCAGCTGCTTTTGCACCGAAGATAAATGTTCTGGGATACATATCCATCTCAGGATGTTCCTTCAGTTCGTTGTATAAATACATCACATGCAGGATGTTTAACAGCTGACGTTTGTACTCATGAAGTCTCTTAACCTGAACATCGAAGATAGATCTGGGATCCACTTCAATACCATTGTTTTCCAGAATGTATGCGGCAAGGCGGACCTTGTTCTGGTATTTGATATTCATGAATTCATGCTGTGCTTTGGCATCATCCGCATAAACCTTTAATCCGCTCATTTTTGACAGATCGGTAATCCAGTCATCACCGATATGGCCTGTTACCCAGTCAGCAAGAAGTGGATTGCCGTGCAGAAGGAATCTTCTCTGTGTGATACCGTTTGTCTTATTGTTGAACTTCTCAGGCATCATTTCGTAGAAATCCTTCAAGGACTCATGCTTCAGAATCTCTGTATGCAATCTTGCCACACCGTTTACGGAATAGCCGGCACAGATTGCCAGGTGAGCCATCTTAACCTGTCCATCATAGATAATAGCCATCTTACGGACTTTTTCCTGATTTCCGGGATATTTCTGTTCAATCTGAGCAACAAATCTGCGGTTGATTTCCTCAATGATCTGATAGATTCTGGGAAGCAGTCTGGAGAACAGCTCGATGGGCCATTTTTCCAAAGCTTCTGCCATGATGGTATGGTTTGTATATGCGCATGTCTTTGTGGTAACTTCCCATGCCTCGTCCCATGTAAGATAGTATTCATCCATCAGAATTCTCATAAGCTCAGCGATCGCCACTGTAGGATGCGTATCATTTAACTGGAAGGTTACTTTCTCATAGAACTTACGAATATCACTGTGACTTCTCATATATTTTGCTACAGCTTCCTGTACAGAAGCGGAGATGAAGAAGTACTGCTGTTTCAAACGAAGCTCTTTACCTGCATAATGGTTATCGTTAGGATATAATACCTCAGTAATATTTTTAGCCAGATTCTGCTGTTCAACCGCCTTCTGGTAATCACCTTTATCAAAGGAATCCAGGGAGAAACACTCTACAGGTTCTGCATCCCAGATACGCAGGGTATTTACGATGCCGTTTCCATAGCCTACGATTGGCAGGTCATAAGGAATTGCGCGTACAGACTGATAACCCTCCTGTTTGAAGTTATTTCTGCCATTCTCATCTACATAGACATTGACATAACCACCAAACTTAATGGTCTTAGCATATTCAGGTCTTCTCAGTTCGAAAGGATTCCCATCAACCAGCCAGTTGTCAGGTACTTCCACCTGGAATCCGTCACGAATTTCCTGTTTGAACATGCCGTAATGGTAACGGATACCGCAACCATATGCAGCATAGCCCAAGGTAGCCAGGGAATCCAGGAAGCATGCTGCCAGACGTCCAAGACCGCCGTTACCCAGCGCAGCATCGGGCTCCTGATCTTCAATCACATCCAGATTCACTCCAAGATCGTCCAATGCCTCTGCAACTTCCTTATAAGCCTTTAAGTTAATAATGTTGTTACCCAGTGCACGACCCATTAAAAATTCCATGGACAGATAATAAACAGTCTTTGGATCATCCTTTTCATACTGTTTCTGGGTGGTCATCCAGTTATCAACGATCATGTCTTTGATTGCATAAGAAACTGCCTGGAAAATCTGCTGTGGAGTCGCTTCCTCCAGGGTTTTACGATAAAGAGTTTTTACATTATAAAGCACACTTCTTTTGAAAAGCTCTTTATCGAATTTGTTTGCATTCTTTTTTGCCATATATTTCTCCTATCCATAAACGCAACGCGTTATTTCTCTATACCGCTTGGCACCTTTTCAATTTTTCCGGAAAATTAACACTTTTCGACGCCAATCGTAACCTTTTCACCATTTACATTCCATTCTTTGCTGATGGCCAGTGTCTCATCAGAGCTGATGCTGTCAGCAAGAACTTTTCCTGCTATTACAGCTTGGTTCTTCTCTACAATAGCGCTTAACTTGACGTTGTCGCAGATAGAAACTTTAATATGATCCAGTACTTCAAAATCAGCTTCCTTACGCATGGTCTGGATTTTGCTGATCACTTCATACACAAATCCTTCTTCGATCAGGGATTCTGTCAGGTTTGTATCCAGAACCACTGTCATGTTATTATCCGCTTCTGTTACATAACCTTCCATCTGGGCTACTTCGATTAACAGATCTTCTTCTCCCAGGGATACAGCCGTACCATTTACTTCAAAGTCCAAAGTACCGCCATCCTTCAGATTCGTGACTGCAGCTGCCGCAGCAAGACCATCGATTGCAGCGAGGTACTCTTTGATTCCTGCCAGCACTTTGCCGTATTTGGGTCCCACTGTACGAAGCTGTGGCTTGAAGCTGTAGCTTGTCAGAGAACTCATATCCTCTCTGAATACCACTTCTTTTACATTCAATTCCTCTTCCACGATCTCCTTGAAGAAGGCAGGAAGTTCTTTTTCAGCTTTTACGAACATGGTACCGATTGGCTGGCGGTTCTTAATGTTGGCAGCATTTCTGGCTGCACGACCCATAACCACCATATGCAGTACTTCTTCCATATTCTGCTCCAGATCCTTGTCAATCCATTCTTCATGCACAGTAGGGAAATCGCATAAATGAATACTCTCGGGAGCATTTTTATCCACACTCATTACCAGGTTCTGGTAGATTTCTTCTGTCATAAAAGGAATCATGGGTGCAGCTGCCTTACAGATTTCTACCAAGGCGGTATAAAGCGTCATGTATGCATTGATCTTATCCTGCTCCATTCCCTTTGCCCAGAAACGCTCACGGCAACGGCGAACATACCAGTTACTCATCTCATCCACAAAGTTGTCCAAAACTCTGGCTGCTTCCGGAATACGATAGTTTTCCAGATTGTCGTCCACTTCCTTGATTGCTGTGTTCAGTTTGGATAACAGCCACTTGTCCATAACAGGAAGCTTGTCGTAATCCAATACATATTTTGTAGGGTCAAAGCTGTCAATCTCTGCATACAGAATAAAGAAAGCATAAGTATTCCATAAGGTACCCAAGAACTTACGCTGTCCTTCCATAACTGCCTTACCGTGGAAACGGTTGGGAAGCCATGGAGCAGAGTTGATGTAGAAGTACCATCTGATAGCATCTGCGCCATAAGTCTCCAATGCTTCAAAGGGATCTACTGCATTTCCCTTGGATTTACTCATTTTCTGTCCGTTTTCATCCTGTACATGTCCCAGAACGATTACGTTTTCATAAGGGGCTTTATTGAATAACAGTGTGGACTCAGCCATCAGAGAGTAGAACCATCCTCTGGTCTGGTCAACCGCTTCTGAAATGAACTGTGCGGGGAACTGCTGTTCAAATAATTCCTTGTTTTCAAAAGGATAATGATGCTGTGCAAAAGGCATTGCACCGGAGTCAAACCAACAGTCGATTACTTCGGGAACACGTTTCATGGTGCCGCCACAGGAAGGACAGTGGCATGTAATCTCGTCTACATAAGGGCGATGCAATTCTACTGTCTTTGCAGCAGGATTACCACTCAATTTCTCCAGTTCTTCTCTGGAACCGATTGCTTCCTGATGTCCGCAGCCTTCACACTCCCAGATGTTTAATGGAGTACCCCAGTAACGGTTTCGGGAAACGCCCCAGTCCTGAATATTCTCCAGCCAGTTTCCGAAACGGCCTTCACCGATAGACTCGGGAATCCAGTTAACAGTCTTGTTATTGCGAACCAGGTCATCTCTGACAGCTGTCATTTTGATGAACCAGGATTCTCTTGCATAGTAGATCAGAGGAGTATCACATCTCCAGCAGAAAGGATAATCATGTTCGAATTTCGGTGCATCGAAGAGTTTGCCTTCCTTATCCAGATCAACCAGAACCTTTGGATCTGCATCCTTCACGAACAAACCTGCATAAGGAGTCTCTTCTGTCATCTCTCCCTTACCGTCAACAAACTGAACAAAAGGAAGATCATAGTTACGTCCAACCTTGGCATCGTCTTCACCGAAGGCAGGCGCAATGTGTACGATACCGGTACCGTCTGTCATGGTTACATAGGAATCACAGGTTACAAAGTGGCCCTTCTTATGCTGTTTTGCAGCAGCCTCACCTGCACAGGCAAACAGAGGCTCATACTCTTTGTATTCCAGATCTTTTCCTTTGTATGTTTCCAGTACCTCATAAGCTGCCTGGTCATCTTTTGCAAGCCCGCCGAGAACCTTGTCCAGAAGAGCCTGTGCCATGTAGTAGGTGTATCCATCGGCAGCCTTTACCTTACAATATACCTCTTCAGGGTTTACGCAGAGAGCAACGTTAGAAGGAAGTGTCCAGGGTGTGGTTGTCCAAGCCAGGAAGTAAGCATCCTCCCCTACTACTTTGAAACGGACCACTGCTGAACGCTCTTTTACTGCTTTATATCCCTGTGCCACCTCATGAGAGGAAAGAGGCGTACCGCAACGTGGACAGTAAGGCACGATCTTAAAGCCCTTATATAACAGACCTTTATCCCAGATCTGTTTCAATGCCCACCATTCAGACTCAATAAAATCATCATGATATGTAACGTAGGGATCGTCCATATCTGCCCAGAAACCAACGGTACTGGAGAAATCCTCCCACATCCCCTTGTATTTCCATACAGATTCTTTACATTTTGTGATAAATGGATCCAGACCATACTCTTCGATCTGCTCTTTACCATCTAAGCCAAGTAATTTCTCAACTTCCAGTTCCACCGGCAGACCATGGGTGTCCCATCCTGCTTTTCTGGGCACCATATATCCCTTCATGGTACGGTATCTGGGAATCATGTCTTTGATAACACGTGTCAAAACGTGTCCGATATGCGGCTTACCGTTGGCTGTCGGCGGGCCATCATAAAATGTATATGTAGGACCTTCTTTTCTGCTATCCATGCTCTTCTGGAAAATATTGTTATCTTTCCAGAACTGACAAGTAGCTTTCTCTCGGTCCACAAAGTTTAAAGTTGTATCAACCTTCTGGTACATAGATATTCTCCTCCCATTTTTCATACTCTATCGAAATATTGTACGTGATTGCATTTTTTCTTGTCAAGAATGTTTTTGCACAATAAATATAGGAAAGAAGACTGATCTGTGAACCAAAGTAACAGAAAACGGATATCCTATACCAGCTCCTGCTGTCTGCCCAGAAAAGTAGCAGCTGCAAGGAGCAGTTTTCTCTCCACTTCTCCCATCTTTTTTTCCTCATCCTTTGTCAGCAATATGACCATCCCTACCACATCACCATGGCTCAGAATTGGTGCCATTCCCTGCCATGCCGCCTCACAGGGTTTGTCAATAATAGGTGTGAATTCTACAGTTCCGACCTGGGCGATCAGGGTTTTTCTTTCTTCCATTCTCTGCTGCAGCGAGAGAGAGATCTTTTCTCCCACCAAATTCTTGCATCCACCGGCTACTGCAATCAGTTTGTCACGATCCGTGATCATACTCACAAAACCCGAAACCTGATACAGACTCTCTGCGTACTGCCTGGCAAAGGCTTCCATCTCACCCATGGGAGAATACTTCTTCAGAATGATTTCACCCTCATCCCCTGCATAGAATTCCAAAAGATCTGCCTCTCGGATTTGCATATTCTTTCTGATTTCCTTTGGAATCACAATTCTGCCTAAGCTGTCAATTGATCTGGAAATACCTGTTGCTCTCATCTATCACAAAACCTCCGTTTTTATAGTACCTTCCATTGTTGTGGATAGTATCTGTAAAAAATGGAGGTTTATTCATTTATTTGTAAATCAATATATGTGCCGGATTTTCATTTTCTCCCGTTTTTGGTCACTAGATGACAATTTTGCTT
>CALZKI010000109.1 GCA_945787995.1 uncultured Lachnospiraceae bacterium
CCGTAGACATTTGCACGCTTGCAGGCTTCCAGAATCGAACCGATATTTTCCTTTGTATCATTGATAAACGGCAGAATCGGAGACATCCAGACTATGGTAGGGATACCTTCCTCTTTCAAAATATTGAGCACCTCAATCCTTCGGGAAGTTGGACATACATTGGGTTCCAATATTTTACATAATTCGTCCTCATATGTGGTTAGGGTGATCTGCACAACGCATTTTGTCTTCCTGTGGATGCTGCGCAGCAGATCCAGATCCCGCAAAATCATATCCGACTTGGTCTGAATCGCTAACCCAAAATCATATTCGTCGATGAGCTCCAGGCATCTTCTTGTGAGCCTAAGATCCTTTTCCAAATGCAGATACGGATCGCTCATGGCTCCCGTTCCAATCATACATCTCTTTCTTTTCTTGCGAAGTGCCTGCTCTAAAAGTTCCGGCGCATTTACTTTTACCTCAATATCTTCAAACGGATGATCCATCTGATAGCATGCACTTCTGGCATCGCAGTAAATGCAACCATGGGAGCAGCCCCTGTAAATATTCATTCCGTTTTGTGCCGAAAGAATTCCTTTCGCCTGTACTTCATGCATTTTTTTCTCACTCCGTAACATACTCCCAAAGCCCCGTTCAGAACTTTCCAAACGGGGCTTCTTCATAATTCATCTATTTATTCCATCTTCTTAACCGGTCTTCCTTCGATGTATCCTCGCCAGCCCATAGGCGCAAACTGGAATCTGGGAGCAATCTCCGTATCCCACTCATACCCATAGACTTTCGGATTGAAGGTTTCAATTTTATTCCATACCTCCCCGATGGCCTCATTAAAATTCTCGTCATCATAAGGCTCCCCCTGAAAGATCATGTATCTGCAGGGTGCCAAATCAATCACGTCAAACCCTTCCGGAATCTCCCCTACATAATCAAAAGGAACCTCTACAGCATGAGCATAAATGCCGGTTCCCTCCGGGCGCATCGAATCCGGAAGCCAAACGCCCATTGGCTCATTCAGTGCTTCCTTAATCCCGCTGAGAATAGTCCAGGGATCCGGATTTTCCGGTGTACCACACCCTACCTCTTCGCAATATTCAAAATATTCCGTGGCTTTTTTACTTCTAAACAGAATCAGTTTTCTGGCAGGTCGTTCCATGATTTGTGTAAAAATAACTGTACTTTTGTTTTCCATAATCTCATCCTCCATTTTCTTGTTTTGACGGTTCAGATAATAGTACGGAATCAGCCAGCCCTCCGGATTGGGAACATTTGAAAATTTCCCGGGGCTAATCCCAAAACAACCGGAAAAAGCTCTGGTAAATCCTTCCTGACTGTCAAACATAAAATCGAGAGCCACATCCAAAATCCTTTCATTACCCTTTCGTAAAGCATGCGCAGAAGCCAAAAGTCTTTCCCGCCTGATATATTCAAAAAGAGACAGGCCTGTTTCTCCTTTGAATAATCTGGAGGTGTGAAATTTGGAGTATCCGATATGTCTTGCAATCTCATTCAGAGTGATGGGTTCCTGCAGATGTTCCTCGATATATTCTTTCATTTGTTCGACTACCGATTCCATTTCCTTATCTCCTCGTTTATACAATACCAAATGGCCTTCCTTGTTTTTTGACTGAGATTGCGGTTTTAACTTACATAATACTGGGCCTGTGCAGCGAACATCTCTGCATAAATGCCATTCTCCAGATTTACCAGCTCCCGGTGTGTTCCATACTCTTTGACACAACCCTCTGAGAAAACTGCAATTTTATCACAAAACTGACAGCTGGATAATCTGTGAGAAATATAGATGGCTGTTTTTCCCTTTACCAAATCCTCAAAATGCTTGTAAATCTCATACTCTGCAATGGGATCCAGAGCCGCAGTAGGCTCATCCAAAATGACTACCGGTGCATCCTTGATCAAAGCCCTGGCAATGGCCAGCTTCTGCTGTTCGCCGCCGGAAGGTTCTATGCCGGTTTCATCGAACTGCTTAAATAGAACGGTGTCTATTCCATCTTTGAAGAACTCTACCCGTTGTAACATACCGATTTTTTCAAGGGTATCACGAACCGCCTCTTCTTCCGCTACTGTCTCTTTCAGCAGCAGATTTTCTTTTATGGAAAAAGCAAACAGCTTGAAATCCTGAAAAACCGGGGCAAAAACCTGCATGTATTCCTGATAATCGTACTCCTTGATATTGACTCCATCCATCAGAATCTCACCTTCTGTGGGATCATAAAGCCGACAAAGAAGCTTTACCAAAGTAGTCTTTCCCGCACCATTTAATCCTACGACAGACAGATGCTCGCCCTCCTGAATCGTCAAATTCACATTCTGCAGCACATTTACATCGGAACCGGGATAGGAAAATGACAAATTCCGGAATTCAAATATATGCTTTCCCTTCTTGACCGGCATGTTTCCTTTTGGCATCGCAGGGGGATAATCCATAAAGGATACAAATTCGTTGGCGTAGCTCGCTTTTTTCATCATTTCCTGATAACAAAACACCATACCTCGGAGGGAACCGGTAAAGGTACCGGCTGCGTTCACCATCTGAATACAGGTGGCAACGGTCATTTTCCCCAGGATAGCCAGTGCACCAAGGTAAAAGTATATGGCTATGTCATGGATAACCTGCATTCCGTCCCGCAACAGTTGAAGGGGAAGCTGTCTATCTGCAATCTCCATATTCTCTTTGTTCCAGTCTTCTGTAAAGGATCCCCACTTTTTCACCATCATATCCTTGGAATCGTATAATCTGATATCCTTTCCATAGCGAAAATCCACCAGATTCCATCCCAGATAGCCAAAGATACGATTGATTTTTGAGAGTTTTCTGTACCCTTCCTGTTCAATCTGATTGATTTTGCCGTTGACAACAGTTGAGGCAATTACAACCACTGAAGCTATCAGCAAAACGACAGGTGCATTCACCGTCAATAACGCAACGACTCCCAACAGGGTAATCAAACCGGATAAAAAACTAAAGAAGGGTTCCATCAATCCATTCATTCCGCCGGAATACCAGCTCATGCCATTTCTGGCCAGTTCCAGCTGGTCCAACGCCTTTTTGTCCTCGATCATCTGGAAATCCAATTCCATAATTCGCTTACTTAATATCATTTTAAAATGATTTTCAAAGCTTTGTCCGTACCGTTCAATCACATTTCCCAGCGTTCCGTTAAGAATAGCAAAGACGAACTCCAAAAGAACCAATGAAGCGGCCAACCCAATCAGGCGATTGGGGTTCTTATTACCCATCAGTTCCCCAATAATTGCAGGAATAAAGTATATCGTCAAAAAAGGCGTTGCTGACTGAATGATCATTTTGCCTGCACGCACCACAAAGTAAAGCTTGTGTCTGTTCCAGCCCTCTTTCAGGAAATAGGCATACACTCTTCCGATGACATTCTCATGTTTCTTCATTGTGTCATGTCCTCCTTTTTGTCTTCTTCATAATACTGGGCCTGAACCTGAAACATTTTGGCGTATTCACCCTGTTTTTCCAGCAATTCCTCATGGGTACCATATTCCACAATCTGTCCATCCATAAACATGGCCACACGATCGCAGAATCGGGTAGAAGACAATCTATGGGATATGTAAACTGCCGATTTCCCCTTCATCAATGCATCAAATTTTTGATAGAGCTCATACTCCGCCAGTGCGTCCAGTGCAGCGGTAGGCTCATCCAATACAATGACCGGTGCATCCTTGTACAATGCCCTGGCCAGTGCCAGTTTCTGTTTTTCACCGCCGGACAAATCCACTCCGTCCTCATACAATACTTTCAAAAGTTCTGTATCGATTCCTTTCTCCAAAGCCGCCAATTTGCTCTCCATACCGGCCTGTACCAAACAGTGTTCTGCTCTCTCTCTATCTGTATGTTCCGGGTCTTTCATGGAAACATTCTCCCCAAGCGGGAAGGAAAACAGCTCCACGTTCTGAAATACCGGTGCAAAAAGCCGGTAATATTCTCTTCTTTTAAACCGCTTGATGTTATACCCGTTCACCAAAATTTCACCGGAAGTCACATCATACAATCGAAGAAGCAGTTTGATAAAAGTAGTCTTGCCCGCTCCGTTTAATCCCACTATGGCAAGTCTCTGACCTGCAGGAAAAACAAGGTTCAAATGCTTAATCGTATCCTCTTTGGCACCTTCATACCGAAAACACACATCCCGAAACTCAAAGCAATAGGAGTCTCCCAGCACATCAATATCCAGACAATCCTTTTCCTCCTCCATAGAAAAGTCCATAAAAGTGCGTAAATCATCTACCATATTAGAAGCGAACTGCATCTGACCGAAATTATCATAAAAATCAGACAGAGCCTGGGAGAATGCACCGCAAAGTCCCAGATAAAGAGTAAAATCGCCAATGCTGACACTTTCATGAAGGACCTGTGTAATCAAGATGTAATACATGACAGAAGATGCGATCAAACTGGTAGAGGAGTAAATAAAGGAATGACGCAGCCAGTAATTCCGGCTTTTGTGATAGGATTTTTGGTAATCCTCAAAAATCCCCCTTTGTTTTTGCAGCAACCAGGATTTCAGAGAGAACAGACGAATATCTTTTGCATAGTCGAAATCCTGTGTGCATCTCTCCATATAATTCATCTTTCGGCGAGTGGTAGACGTTGCATCCCAGAAATTCTTTTTGTCATCTCGGATAGACCACTGCTGTGACAAATAATTTATCACCATAGCAAGCGTGAGCACTAAAATCAGACGAGGGTCCAACACCAATATGGTACTAGCGGTTACAATCAAAGTAACCACTTGCACAGAAAGGTTATACACGCGGTTCATCATACCTTGAAACCCCTGAAAGTCTCCACCCAGGGAATTGGCTGCCCTCTGATGCATATCCAAAATATGCGGTTGCTCCAGAGTCTGATAATTCATGGACAACAATTTATCATTCTTCTCCGTGATAACCCTGAAACGGACATATGTCATATGTATTTGTATCCGATTTGACACGATCACCTGGCAGCCTATGGCAACTACTTCTATTACCGCAACAACGCAAAGCATTTTCACTAGTGGCATGATTTCTGAAGAATGATTGGCTGCCTGAAGTTCAATCAGATCCACCATAAACTTTCCGATGTAACTCCACAAATAGCGCATAACCGACTGGGCTATTGCTCCGAAAACCAGCATGGGTATCAGGACCGTTCTGTATTTTCTTATTTTTTCAAAGAGATATTTCAAGTTGCTGCTCAATCCATAATAGGTATGAGGAACTTTATAGTTTCCTTTTTCATCCCGTTCACCTAAAAGAACTGTCTTTTTCGTTTTTTTCTTCATGCTTACTCCCAATTGCTGCTCCCGGAATACGTGGAATCCCCTTTCGGTTAATCCATTTCACATTTGACTTATTCTATTTTACCTTATGGAATAATAATTGCCCACCATTTCATAGGCGAATATTTCTATAAAGAGTTCTGTTCTATACGCTGATTTACACCGCTTGTTTCTTATTTTTCATTCATGCAAGATTTCTTGATCCATGTAAGATTTCTTGATTCATGCTATACATAAATCTATCATGTATGAATGCATTGCTGAAGGTTTTTGAATTGTGTTCAGTTTTGTGCATTGTTGAGGATCTTTGAATTATTCGCAGTTTTGAAGATTGCCAAGGGTTATTAAATTATACATAATTTTTGTGTATTGTCGAACTGAGATGAATTCATATTTCTTTCAAATACTCAATACTGTTTCTGACGTTTTGAATGGAGAGGGGATTTTCTTTTGTTTCATATGTGACCAATAAATCTTTCCCCGGGATGATGCCGTTTGCTTGATAGGTGTTCATCTTCCATACAAAACGATTTGTATATTCAGGGTCATCCATTTTTCCGGCATGCTCCCAATATTTAATCTTCCCTGTATGCAAATTCAATACTGTAAAATCAGGATGAAAGATCTGCTCGCCTCCATAGGTATCCATCTTCAAGGGTCTCTCATACTTATATAGAAGGTATTCTTCTTCTCTTGCTAATGCATTCGCAATGATTAGTTCCGATTTGGATCTTACCATCTCCCCATTATTCGTTTCAAAACGTAAATTCTCCGGATATTCATCATTTTGCTGGTATATTTCGTTGTTCCATTGTTCCAATATTAATTCTGCGCTTCTCTGAATAGGATTCACCAGCGTCTTTCTTATTTCACTTAGCCGGTTGTATTCATATGTAATTTCTTTTGAACTATATTCTGCAATGAATCTTTTTAAAATTATCAATTGTTTTTCTATAATCGGTTTTACTTTCAGATAGTATCCTTTCATCGCTAATGCTTCCGTTAGCTCAGAATTCTTTTTTGAAATATATGTCCGTCTAAACTGATGCGCTCTCTTGTCGAATATTTGTTGATAAAAATATGGTTTCTCCTTTTGCAATTGAATTTTCAAACAGCCTTCCGGGGAGGTTTCTAAGAAATGATTTATGTCTTCCATTATTCTTGTTAATTCCTCGATACGATTTTGAATTTCATGTTCTATCATCTTGCTCCTTTCTCTACCCTCTGCCCAATAATTTTCTGCCGCAGGGTTGAATTCTGACTTGTTTTGG
>CALZKI010000110.1 GCA_945787995.1 uncultured Lachnospiraceae bacterium
GCAATTACGAATGCATATGTCAGTACCATTCGTGAGACCGGGCAGACATTTATTCCCATGCTTGCCAGTGCGGTTGCAGTAGGAACAAACCTGGTATTGGATTTTGCCCTGATATTTGGTATTGGTCCCATTCCGGCCATGGGTGTGCAGGGTGCTGCTCTTGCAACCGTGATTGCCAGGGTGATGGAAACCCTGATCGTGGTAGTCTGGTCTCATACACATATGGATAAGAATCCTTATCTGAAGGGGGCATACAGAAGCCCATATATCCCAGGCCCTGTACTGAAAGTGGTTCTGAAAAAAGGGTTGCCCTTGATGTTCAACGAGATGCTCTGGGCAACCGGCATGACGGTTATTGTCCAATGTTATGCAACAAGAGGTCTGGAAGTGGTAGCGGCGCAGAATATTTCCTCTACGATTACAAACCTGTTTAACATCGTATATTTACAGCTTGGTGGCTGTATCTCTATTGTTGTTGGTCAGTTGCTCGGTGCAGGTAGATTGGAAGAAGCAAAAGACGCAGATAATAAGATGATTTTCTTTAGTGTCGGCTGTTGTTCTATTGTCGCATTCTTGATGGTAATCTTTGGAAGATTTTTTCCGGCCATCTATAATACACAGCAGGAAATCAAAGATTTGGCGACCCGGTTTATCATTGTGTCTGCTCTGGTTATGCCACTTTGCTCCTTTAGTCATTGCACATATTTTACCTTGCGGTCCGGTGGAAAAACCGGAGTCACATTCCTGTTTGACAGTGTATATACCTGGGTGATCGTGATTCCGGTGGCCTATCTTCTGGCCCATGTATCATCCCTTGGTATTGTAGCGGTATTCTTTATCGTACAGTTTACAGAAATTGTGAAGGTTATCATAGGTGCTTTCATGCTAAAGAGCAACGTATGGGTGCAGAATATTGTCTCCGCCCTGGAGGTCACTGATCAGAAGGCGATTGAAGGGTAAAAGGCAGATCAAGCAACCATTTCCCAGTGCAAATTGCCATAAATTGCAGAAATGGGGTTATCGAAACAAAGGAATGATCCGATATGAAAGTATACGGGTAAACTATGGCTGAAACGGACTTCGGCCTTCACGCAAATAACAAGGAGGGATAAGATGAGCGTAAATGCAGTAAATGCTGTTGCGGCAGTTGGTGCTACTTACAATGAAACACCCAAGGACAACGGCAAAACAACAGAAAAGAAAGAAGCAACACCTGCAACCCAGGAGGCAGTGGTGTATGAGAAAAGCGAGGCAACAAAGCCTGCTACATACTCTATCAACAAAATGTCCGCAGAAGACAGAGCCAATCTGGTACAGCAGTTAAAGGCAGATCAGGAATCCAGACAGCAGAATCTGTTGAACATTGTACAGCAGATGTTAGGCGGTCAGGCAAAATCATATGCTTATGCCAACGGAGATGAGTCTATCTGGAAGTTCCTGGCAAGTGGTAAATTCACGGTAGATCCTGCCACAAAAGCGCAGGCGCAGGCTGACATTGCAGAAGATGGTTACTGGGGCGTAAAGCAGACCTCGCAGAGACTGTTTGATTTTGCCAGCGCACTTGCCGGTGATGATGTTGAGAAGATGAAAGAAATGCAGGCTGCCATGAAAAAAGGCTTTGAAAAAGCAGAAAAGACATGGGGCAGTGCACTCCCTGAAATCAGCAAGCAGACAATGGATGCAGCAAACAAGCTGTTCGACGATTACTTTGCAGCACAGGGAACGGAAGAGTAAATTGCATCATTAAAATGACAAAAACCTACCGGAGAGATCCGGTAGGTTTTTTTGGAATTTTGTTCCGCGCAACACAATTCCGAAAAGGGAGTTTTCATATCACTCTACCTCCAGCACCACGCCATGGGCGATGCCGGGAATGGTCATCCCTTCGTTGAAACTGGTTTTCGATAGGAGTGCACCTGTGGGAACGAATAATACTTTTTTCCATTCTCCCAAGGCCAGCTTGGGCAAAATCATAGCAGCCAGCGTGACCGCACTGCAACCGCAGCCGGAGCCTCCGGCATGGGTGCCTTGCTTGACCTTATCGTAAATCTGTACGCCGCAATCCATATGAACGTTCTGAATGTCAATGTGTTTCTTCCATAATAAATCGTAAAGCAGGGTTTGGCCCACGGTTCCCAGGTCACCTGTGATGATCTTGTCATAGGCATGGGGGGATATGCCGAAATCCTGAAAGTTGGCTGCGATGGTAGAGGCGGCAGCAGGTGCCATGCAGGCACCCATGTTCATGGAATCCTTGATACCATAGTCCACAATCTTACCGATAGTGGCAGCTGAGATGCGTACGTTTTTTATGGAATTCGCATGCTTCAAAGGGGTATTTTTTGATTTTTCGTCCGGTTTGTCGCAGAGCAGAAAGGCACCGCTGCCGGTTACCGTCCAGGTGGAAGATTCCGGTCGCTGGTTGCCGTATGCCAGAGGGAAGCGGAATTCCTTTTCCGCACTGGCAAAGTGACTGGAGGTGACACAGATGACCTTTTTCGCATGGCCACCGGCGATCCAGGAGGCTCCGTTTAACAGCGTGAGCCCGCAGGTGGAGCAGGCACCGTATAGACCAATGTGGGGCACCGGAAAATCAGCCGTGCCAAAGCTGCTTGCGATAGATTGACCAAGCAGGTCACCAGCCAGAAGCAGGTCGATCAGAGCTGGATTTGTATTGGCTTTTTCCATCACAATGTCAACCGCCTTTTTCTGAAAAGCACTTTCCGCCTCCTCCCAGGAATCCTGATGCAGCATGTCATCCTTCACTACCAGATCGAACTGATTTCCCAAAGGCCCCTGTCCTTCTTTGGAACCAACTACAGAGGCGGCATGGGTAATATATACAGGATTAGAAAATGTAACGCTTTGCTTGCCGGTTTGCATGTGAATACTCCTTTTTCTAAAGAATAGATTGCTTTTAGTATGCGAAAAATTGTAAGATATATACATATGCAGAGCTATGCATATGTATCCAAATAAACTCACAACAAATACGAGGGGATTATATATGGAAAGACGTGCGATCATTCACAAACTAAACCAAAATTCATATTGTATCGATGATGCGGGAGAATCACTGAGCTATGTGGTTCTGGGCTCCGCAAAAGCTGCGGTGATTGATACAGCTAATGGCAGAGAAAACCTGCTTCAGGTGGTGAGAGAGATTACAGACCTGCCCCTTGTTGTCATCAATACCCATGGTCATTGTGACCATGTTTTTGGAAATGTTTTCTTTGAGGAAGCCTATATACATCCTGCGGATGTGGAGGTACATGACCAACATTTTGCTACGAAAAAGGATGTGTCCATCCCGGAGGAAATACGTGCCAGGGTGACAGAAGAAGAAATAGAGTGGTTTCTGAATGCCAAGCCTTGCAAACTGCTTCCCATATTGCCGGGAGACATTGTGGATCTTGGGGATGTGCAGCTGGAAGTAATCGGAATTCCGGGACATACAAGGGGATCCATTGCTTTGCTGAACAAAGCGGATGGCTACTTATATAGTGGAGATGCCATCAATAAAGGACAGTTCTGGATGCAACTTCCGGAATCTATTCCCTTGGAACAATATGTGGAAACCCTGGATAGCCTGGAACCTTATCGCCCATATATCAAAGAACTGCATGGCGGCCATTCTGTGGCTGCATTTGAGCCGGAATTCATCGATGTGATGAGAGCCGGTATTGTGGAGATTATTGAGCGGGGTGGAGAAGGTGATGGTAAAACACCCTGGATTTTAGGGATTGCTGACAGTCATGAGATATCAGACGGAACCCTGGTGCTGTATGATAAGAATAAACTGCGTAAATGATGTGGCATATGTGTGCCACGTAGATCGTGCCGCAATAACACCGGGACGTTATTGACTTGCATAGATTGGAGAGAGATAAACGTGAAAAAACTCACTTACGAACAGGCCATTGTGGCATTACATATTTTGGCACCGGTTATGGTGACATTGATTTCCATATTCATATTATTTCCCTATGTACCCAGGCAGGAAACCACAGAGGCTGTGATTGCCTCTGTAGATCAGGACAAAGATACGGTACTTCGATTGGCAGGCTCTTCCACGGCGGTGTCGGTAGCCTTGACTGCATTGCCCGGAGACTTCGCTACACCCATTGCAGAGCAACTGGCGCAGATGGGAGATGGTTTCCTGGTGGTACTTTGTGCCCTGTATTTGGAGAAATTCCTGGTAACCATTGCAGGAACCATCGTATTCAAATGGCTGGTGCCCCTTGGCTGCGTCATCTACCTGGTGGGCTATCTGCTCAAAAAGAAAGCCCTGCAGGAAATCGCCTATAAGCTTGGCGTGTTTGCACTGGCTCTGATGTTTCTGGTACCGGTGAGCACAAGTATCTCCGCCATGATCCGGGAAAAGTATGGTGATACCATAGAACAAACCATACAGTCTGCAGAGAAGAGCGCAGGACTGATGCAGGAGAGCATGGCCGATGACGGCACAGACGAAGAGGTGGGAAACGGTCTGGGAAAAGTACTGCAGAATCTGCAGAATGCCGGAGATACCATAGCAAAAGGCTCCTCGGAGATGATGCGTTATCTGGAAAATCTGATGAATAGGTTCATAGAGGCCATTGCCATTATGGTAGTGACTTCCTGCATCATTCCTATACTGGTTCTGCTGGTATTTTTGTGGATCGTGAAAATGATCTTCCAGGTGGATTTTGACATCCACATACCCAGAAATCCATTGAAAAGGCCGTTTAGAAGGTAAAGACGTTTTACTAACAGTGATGTTTTGCACTGATAAAGGGGATTAAATTGGATAAAAAAGAGAAATGCAATTCTGAAAAAGCCGACAACATAAAAACTACCCTTGCCAATGCCGGGGTAATCGCAATAGTCCTGATCATCCTAGTGGTCCTCCTGTTCGCCCTTTTCCGGAAACCCAAAGAAGAGGCTGTGGAGACCATGGCGGAACCTTATCCTATAGAAGAGGAACGATATAGCATCAACAGTCGCTCGCTGGTGGAATTCTCTGATGTGATTGTGGAAAAATTCCGGGAAGAGAGCAAGTTGCTGGTCAGTTCTGTAGATGCAACAATCAGTATGGAACTGAAGCAGAATTCCGGATGGGATATTGGAATTTTGACCAAAACGCAGAAAATCAGCTATCAGGGTACGGGAAAGTTCTATGTGGATTTGAGCATGATGGGTCCTCATTCCTTGCGATTAGATGAGGACAGTCAAACCATTACCATAGAGATCCCTCATGCCAGCATGGAACCGTTGGAGATCGATCCAACCAGATTTACCTGCGAAGAAGTGGAAAATGGATTACTGGCCTTTGGTGATCTGAAATTCACACCACAGGAATTCAATGATCTGCAGACTACCTGCAAATTGAAATTGGAGAAGGAGATCAATACAGAAGCCAACAGAAACGCTGCCGACGAACGTGCTGTGGAAGAAATGATGAAAATATATGAACCCATTGTCAAGACAGTGGATGATGATTATTCCGTAGAAATTACTTTTATGGGATATGAGGCTGCGAAGTGATGTAAGGGGAAAACTATTCAGGACTCCATTCGCAAAAGGGAACAATAAAAAAGCCAGGTTGGGAAACCTGGCTTTTTGTGAGGGGAAAGTGATTTTATAAAGTGATTTTGGGAGAAGTCACCTTACGAGTATTATAGTAATAAATAATTGTGACGAAACTGTGGATAGATTATAATGAATTTATAAAGTAATTATAAACTTCAGGAAAATAGGGCATAAGATATAGGAGGTATTCACCATGGAATCAATGAAAGACTACGAAAGAGAACTGGAAGCTTCCTTCCGCACCATTCAGGAGGGGGATATGATAGAAGGAACGGTGATTGCAGTCAGTGAAGAAGATGTGATCCTGGATCTGCAGTATTTTACCCAGGGCATCATCAAAGCAGAGAACTTTAGCGAAGATCCTGACTTCAAGATCCTGGAGGAGGTGCAGGTGGGAGATGTACTTACCGCTACTGTCATTCGCCTGGATGATGGAGAAGGAAACATTGAGTTATCCCGAAAAGAGGCCAACGATGTACTTGTATGGGATACCTTAAAGCAGATGATGGATGAGGAAGTAGTATCTACTGTCAGAATCAAGCAGAGTGTACCCTCCGGTGTAGTAGCTTATCTGGAAGGAGTAAGAGCCTTTATTCCCGCATCCCAGATTACATCGGAGTATGTGGAAGATACAGAAAGCTGGGTGGGCAAAGACATCGAAGTGAAGATCATCACCGTAGATCCTTCTCATAAGAAGCTGGTGCTTTCCGGTAAAGCTCTTGCCAAAGAAAAGAATGTGGAGAAGCAACTGAAAAAGGTATCCAATCTGGTGGTTGGTGCTATCTTTGAAGGAACCGTAGAAACCTTGAAGCCATTCGGTGCCTTCGTGAATATCGGTGATGGCATTACCGGATTGGTACACATCTCAGAAATGTCGGAACGCAGACTTACCTCCCCTAAAGAAGTGGTAAAGCTGGGACAGAAGGTAAAGGTGAAACT
>CALZKI010000111.1 GCA_945787995.1 uncultured Lachnospiraceae bacterium
TTCTCTCTGCAAAGGTTGAAGTAATCATAGTTCATCCTCTTCATTATCGAATCAAAAAGTTCATTTTTGATAATAGCACGCATCTGCAAAAAGTTCAATTTCTTTTTGTAAATACATTCAAGTTCTCTTCTAAAAAAATGAACTTTATTGCAACAGTTCATTTTTAGCTATATATAACTCTATAATATGCATATCGCAAGTAATAGGCTCGCAACCGGTGCAGTTACGTCAGCAACATTTTCAATACGTTCCGGCGAGCTTCCCAAACGTAACATTCTTGCTTTCTATATAATCAGGTAAAATATCCATTAAAGCAAAAACACCCTTAAACAGACAACCTATCTGCTTAAGGGTGCAATCTACAACTTCTCCAACAGCGCCTTGATGCCGCCACTTTCATAAATGCTGCGGTAATAGCTCACTTCATCACTGATCAGTTCATCAATTACCTTCATACCAAGAAGCTCTACAGGAGCCTTATCATCTGTCATGATGTAAGAGCCACTCGCATAAGGAATCAGCCCAACATTCACTTGATCCATCATAGATATCAATTCAGCCTGTTCTTCCATTTCCATGTTCTTAGCCATACGAGCCAGTACTTCTTTGTTGTTTGATGCAAACAGCTCTCTGTTTGTGGAATATTTGACATCCACCGTATAGACTTCAGAAAACACATCGGAAATGGTGTCCGCCAAATACTGGTTGATATTTCCTTCGGAAGCCCCCTTCATATTCATGTTGACTACCATAACACCGTCTTCTGTCAGGTGCTCCTTTACCAGTGTAAAGAATTCTACCGAAGACATTTGAAAGGGAATGGTAATATCCTGATAGGCGTCCACCATAATCACATCATATTGTTCATCGATAGCATTGAGGTAGGCTCTTCCGTCATAGGTAGTGACGTTGACATCAGCAGGTAACTCAAAATACTGCTCCGCCAGATCGGTAATCTTCTGATCGATTTCTACTGCATCGATCTCCACATTGTCAAAGTACCTTTCACACTGTGTGGCGTACGTTCCTGTGCCATTTCCCAAAATGAGAATGTTCATTTTGTCTTTCTCATGAATTCCACTCATGTATGGAGCGGCCATGGCATAGTCGTAATACATTCCGGTCAGCCCTTTATCCTTCAAATAAACGGACTGCACGCCAAAAAGAACATTGGTGGAAAGGACCACCTGGTTGTCATCTTCATAAACCTGAAGGTAATTATAGATGGATTCTCCTTCATAGGTTAAATTAGTCTGCCAAAACGCAAAGCTGTTATTATGGCCAAGAAAGCAGCAGACTACATACAAGACAATACTAACGGGAACCTTCTTGGCTTTTCGAAAATTTACTTTTGCACTGATAAAATAGGCTAAGGAAAGCACCAGCAATATACCCGCAAAAATCAGAAAGGTAATGGAAGTACCTACTGCCGGAATACTGATAAAGGTGGGTACAAAGGTGCCGATAATGCTGCCAATGGTGTTGGAGGCATTCAGCTTTCCTACCACACTGCCGCTATCATCCAGGCTATCCACGGAGAACTTCACCAGCGAAGGGGTTACCGTTCCCAGCAAAAACAACGGGAACACGAAAATGACCATGCATGCTACAAATCCGGCAATGACCAGAAAGTTACTGTTAACCGTAAAAATGAGTAACCCGGAGATAGCTACAATGATATATTTTCCCAACACCGGAATAGCCGCAATCCAAATAGCCGCAACAATGATCCTTCCATAAAGCTTGTCCGGATTGGGATCCTTGTCTGCTGCTTTTCCACCATAAAGATTTCCCAGTGCCATGGCAATCATGATCGTTCCGATAATGATCGTCCACACAATCTGGGAAGAACTGAAGTAGGGTGCCAAAAGCCTGCTGGCTCCTAGCTCAACAGCCATAACTGACATGCCCGCAAAAAATTCAGTCATGTACAGATAGAATTTGTTTTTCAGTATTTTTCTTTCCATCGCTTTCCCTTTATCATTCCAAATTACCTCAGTAACAAACCGTTCTCATCCGATTCATTTTTATTAGCTGAAATAAATACTGTTTCTGTTACAGTTTCTGTTACTGTGACTGTTATTGTTTCTGTTACAGTTACAGTTTCTGTTACTGTTCCTTCATGACCTTCTGTAAAGGTATCCAAATGATATATGCAAGCACAGAGCCGATCAAAGCAGTGATCAGCTGTGTTACGGAAAAGGTTGTCTGAAAAACTGCCATTTTGGGCTGCATTTTTTCAGGCAACAACATGGGAATCAGCATCATGCTGATGACCACTCCCATAAAAACTGCTTTCACCAAACTGCCGGCAGTCATACCGATCACCATACCCACCTGCCCGGGTTTCTTTTGCACAGCAAGACATACTCCGATTACCAGGATAGCATTCCCTGCCATAATGCAAGGCATAATAGCCGGAATTGCTGCAATAATGGGGCTTCCCGTAATAAAGAAGGAAGTTACGGGGGTAATCACCGCTAACAGTAATCCGCTTACCATGCCCCCGCTCATACCCGCCAAAATCAGACAGGCATTGATAATAGGCCCAGTGATATATACGCTTGTGTTTTTTAAGAACTGGCTCACAATACATATAGCCAGCAGAGCTGCTGTCATTGTAATCTGCTTTGTTGTTACTTTCATCTTTCCCACTCCTTCTTATCTTATGTTACTTTCCTATGCAGGTATTTTTTTACAGATTCATATTATCGTTACTGCCTCATGTAACGTAGCTACTTACCGATATTTATTCGCAGGTAATATCTGCCATTTTGTATGGCACAAGTTTGAACAGATCATCAGGCGCTACCTCCACCTGATATCCAACCTTGCCACCGCTGAAAAAGATTGTATCATACAGTATTGCAGTCTCGTCAAGCACTGTGGGAAACAATTTCTTCATGCCAATGGGGGAGCAGCCACCATGAATATACCCGGTTAAGGGAAGCAATTCTTTGGACTTGATCATCTCGATAGACTTCTCTCCCACAGCCTGGGCAGCCTTTTTTAGCTGCAGCTCGCACTCTACCGGAATTACAAATACATAATGTCCGCCACTCTTGCCTACCGTGACAAGGGTTTTGAAAACCTGTTCCGGATTCTGTCCCAGAAGCTTTGCAACCTCTGTTCCCTTGGTTTCTCCCGTTTCCGCATAGCAATATGATTGATACGGAATGCCTGCCTGCTCCAGCAAACGCATAACATTGGTTTTCTGTTCTGCCAGTGCATCCTTCATGTCTTTCTTTCCCATACTCTCACATTCTTTCTGAGACTGATTTGTCTCCTCACTCATCACTTATAGAAGTTCCCTTTTGCATCTATTCCGTTGCTTCCAGAGAAGCAATATAATCAGCTGCATCATCCATCTCATCATCCAGATTTTCATCTCCAAGATCCACGTTAACCGGTTGTTTTCTGAAGAGAATATCATACATGACAGGAATGATATACAATGTCATAAAAGTTGCATAAACCAGTCCACCAACGATAACGATAACCATACCTCTGCTCATCTGGTTCGCCATATCATCGCCAAAAAGCATGGTGGACATGGCAAGAATTGTCGTCATCGCAGTCATCAAAATAGGACGCATACGGGTTTTTCCTGTTACAATCAGAGCATCTCTTCTCTTCATGCCACCGATACGAAGCTGATTTGCGTAATCCACGAAAACAATACCATTGTTAACAACGGTTCCCATCAGAATGACAAATCCCAGGAGGCCTGTGATGGATAAGGTTTCTCCGGCTCCCCAAAGTCCAAGCAAACCGCCGGTAAAGGCTAGCGGCACAGTAAAGATTACGATGAAGGGACTCAACAAACTCTGGAACTGAGCCACCATGACCAGATAGATAAGTGCCAGGCCCAGTGCCAGTACTTTTGCCATCTGTGAAACCATGGTCATAACCGCATCATACTCACCGCCCACTTCGACGGTATATCCATCCGGAACCTGATACTGCTCCAGCAAAGGCTCCAATTCTCTGGAAAGCAGAGTGACATTTTCACCCTCCTCGGGAAGAGCCGTCAGGGTAATATAACGGCTTTGATTCTTTCTGTTGATGGAAGCTACGCCATCCCGAATCTCTGCTTTTGCAAACTCGCCCAACGTGTGATCCTCAAGAATGGTATCACCATCTTCATCAGTCACTTCCAATTCAAAATTGTAATCCAGAAGATTTTCTTTTGTTAAAGGTGCACGCTCATCCACAATGACGATATCCATCTCTTCACCATCTATTGTAACCGTTGCCGCTGTTGCAGTACTGGAGATTTTTGTATTGATATCATTGAACATCTGTGCCACAGACAAACCATATCTCATGGCTGCATCCTTATCAATGACAAGGTGAACCACCTGATCCAGGTCCTCTTCACCGTTGGTCACTTCAGCAAAGCCGTCTACCGTATTGACCAAGGCTGTGATGTCCTCCCCGATTGCTTTCAGGGTATCCAAATCATCACCATAAATATTGATACCAAGGCCGGTTCCTCCCATCATGGATGACATCTCATTCATGCCGCTGGATACAGAAACCTCACATCCAAGCTCTTTACAGGAATCCTCGATGGCGTCACACAGTGTGGAAACCTCCTTTGATCCCGCATTGGCATTGGCCATGGTAATCATAATGCTGTAGGTATCATAATTCTCCGAGTTGCTTGCCGCTGCGGAAGAAAACAAGGAAGCATCGCCACCTGACATGGCACCAACCGTGCCAACACCTTCCATATTTTCTATGCGACTTAAGATTTCGTCTGCTGTTTTGTAGCAGGTATCTCTGTCCCATTCTTCCGGCATCGTTACAGAAGCCTGAATCTGGGAACTGGACATATCCGGGAACATAACAATACCCATACGGGCAACCTGCCAGATACAGAGAGCCAACAATCCGATTGCAATCGCAAGAGGGATAATCTTGAACCGAAGGAAGAAAGACAAACTCTTTCCGTAAAAGTTCTGTATTTTTTCAAACCAAGGATGCTTTTTCTCTTTGGCATTACGCAACAGGGTAGAGCCTGCTGCCGGAACCACAGTCATAGAAATCAACAGGGAAGCCCCCAGGGTGAAAATGATTGTAAGGCTGATGGGCATGATCAGCTCACGTACCGTTCCGGAAGTAAATACCATTGGGAAAAATACACATACAGTGGTCAGCGTAGAAGCAATGATAGCACCTGCCACCTGTTTCGTTCCCTGGACTGCCGCACGGGCCGCGCCCACGCCTTTGGACCGCAAGCGATAGATATTTTCGATAACTACAATGGAGTTATCTACCAACATACCGATACCCAGTGCCAGGCCTGACAGAGACATCATATTTAAGGAAATGTCTGTAAAATACATCAAAATCAGTGCAGTAAGTACACTGAGAGGAATGCTGGCAGCTACCACAAACGTAGGTTTCACATCCTTCAGGAAAATGGCAAGTACAAAGATTGCCAATACGGCACCGATAATAATGTTCTTCAATACGCTGTTGACAATCAAAGTAATATAGTCACCCTGGTCCATCAAAGGAAAAATATGAAGTCCCGGGAATTCTTCCTCCATGGCAGCAATTTCCGCTTTACATTGTTTGCTGACCTCATTGGTTCCGGAAGTACTGCTCTTGAAAATAGATAAAATAACGGCATCCTTCCGATCCAGTTTTGCATAGGAATCTTCTGCATTATCAATAATGGTCAAATCTGCCACATCGCAGAGACGCACATCCCCTACATCATCTATCTTTGTAAGAAGAACCTGTTCCAGTTCCTCCAGGCTTTCGTAATTATCTCCTACCTTTACAAGCCATGCATGATCATTCTTATCATCCACATAGCCTGCAGGCATAGCAAAGTTCTGGGCATAAATCAATTTGGACAAGGTATCTAAGCTGATGAGCTGGTTGGCATTGGCTTTCTTCATCGCCTGGGCACGCTGCTTCTCATACTGCTTGACACCATCGTTATAGCTGTCCCAGCCCTCATCTATCTGCTTCTGGGCATCTTTTAGCTGATCCCAGCCATCATCCAGCTGTTCCTTCGCATCATCAATGGACTTCCAGCCATCATCGATCTGCTTCTGCGCATCCTTCAACTGATCCTTTGCGGAATCCAACTGAATCTGACCGCTTTCCAGCTGTGCCTCTCCGGCCACCATCTGGGCATCGGCAGAACCGAAGCCTGCTGCCGCCTGCATCTTGGCTTCTTCGATGTCCCCATATGTCAAGGACACTCCTGCCTTTTCCATCCCGGCTTTGAACTTATTAATGAGAGTCTTCTTACCCTCAATCTCTTGATCTTTTTCAACTAAAGGTGCTTCAACTGTTGTTTTCTGTTCTCTGAGTTGTTCTATTGAATCACTTAATCCTGTATTGACAGTATCTATAGTGCTTATTGCGACGTTAATTGTTGTTTCTTCACCAATTGAATTTAGTGCTGTCTGCATTTCAGGATACATATTTAAACCGGAAGCCAGAGCTTGAATACTAGCCAATATCTGATAACCAG
>CALZKI010000112.1 GCA_945787995.1 uncultured Lachnospiraceae bacterium
GGAGAAACCTCTATGTGCCCGGTGATAATGTCCTGTCCCATTTTACGTATCTTGTGGTTTACATAATTCGAAACCATTTTCATACTTTCATCGCTAAGAACCTTGGAGCTACTGTCATAGCCCCCATCTTTTTTCAATTTTACGGGGATCACATCGGACTTACCTTCCAATTCGTGGTGAAGCAGCTGGACAATATGTTCGTCGGCGTTTACCACGCCTTTTCCGGCCAACTTCTTTCGCACTTCTTCCGTAATCTCATCCTCTGTCAGCTGAGTACCTTCCTCCACCATGGGATCATCCAGGTGGTAATATAGCATCGCTGCAGGAATCACCTCTTTGTCCGGATGGTTCCGTTTCTGCTTTGCACAGACTTCGTTCATGTAAACCACCATTTGCAGTTGCAGACCGTAGTACACTGCTGCCAGGTCAAAACTTTTATCCCCTGATTTGTAGTCCATAATCTTCACATACAGTTTGTCTGCTTCTTCACATACATCCACCCGGTCTACACGCCCGCGAAGCTTCAGTTTCTCTTCCTTTGTCAGTTTCAATTCCAGACTTTCCAGGCTCTCCAGCTTGCTGAAGGAGTACTCAAATTCTCTGGGCAGAAAGCTCCCTTTTGACAAATGTTCCTTCATGGTATCCACAGACCGTTTCAAAATACGGCTCATGTAGGCCAGTGAGTTCTTCATTCTGGCAGTACTGTAAAGAACCCGGTCTCCATATTCCATTGCAGCATTTCCCAGGAAGAAATCAATCTTTTCGTCAGCAAATTTTGCCGGAAAATTCATCCAGGTATATCCGCTTTCCTCCAACGCATGGGCAAACTTCTCCAAAACCTCATGATAAATGTTGCCCAGATCCACCGCTTCAAAGGAAAACTCCTCTCGTTCTTTTAATGCCAGCCCATATCGCAGAAAATGCTGATACGCACAGGTTGCAAAGGTCTCCAGACGGCTCACACTGGCACTAAGTATCTGTCCGTACAGCATGCCGGCTATCTCTCTTGCCAGTGGTTTGGAATGATATTTCGGAAATGCCAGAGCAGCCAGATTACTCAAACGTTCCTTGTCATCTTCTCCCAGGTAAATGGTGTGAAGAATCTGCTCCGTTTTATCCAAGTCCTTTCTTCCCGAATACTGACGCAAAGACAAAGCAAACAGGTTCCTGATATCACTTTCGCTCTCCAACTGTTGGGGTGCCATGGGATGCTCCACCATTTCTACTTTCAGAGAAGGGAACATCTGGCAAATGGTATTCATCAAATAAGAAGGTTGCAGTGTGACACCTGCCTCATTCATAGCTGCGTAAGACATATATAGCGCGTGGGAAGGTTTTGTCATATTCATGTATAGGTACAATCTCTGCAGATACATCTGCTGTCTTGGTGTAGGCGCCAGTTCATATGTTGATTTCTGCAAAAACTCTCTGTCAATATCAGAAATCAGACCGCCTTTTGAAGTGCCCTTCGGGATATTTCCATCATTAATCCCCAGGAAAAACAACACTTTTACCTGTTTCAATCTGGTTCTTTCCATATCCCCCACCAGCACACGATCCACTTCACCGGGAATGGTTCCTACCTGCAGTTCCCCGAATCCCGCTTCCAATATCTGCAAAAACTCGGTATAATCCATCTCCTCATTGCCAAGCAGCATTTCCATCTGATCCAGCAGATCAATGGTCAGACGATAAATCTGACTATATTCCTTCCCGCGAACAGGATCTCCCTGTTTCTCGAACCACTCTGCCTTTTCCTCCAACTTCTCCTGGCAGTGATTTTGTACCAGAAAAACATACAGACTCTTAATATACTCACTTGCTGTATGGCCTCTTTTTAACAAAGGTTCCAATTCCTCTATAATCCGCTCTCTATAGCCGTTCATTTCTGCAATGACCGGTTCCATATTGTCCGATTGTTTTCCTTTGTTGGCAAAAGGGTGGGTCCAGGCTCTCTTCCCTTTAATGCCGCACTTTCTTAAGTAATTTTCAAGCCGGTCCACCTCTTCTTCCTGTAAGCAGGACATGCCGCTGCGAAGATACCGAAGCATGGCATCCATGGAAAAATTCTGTTCCGCAACCTGCAGCGCACTCCGTACATAGCGGGTAAAAGGATTTTGCAAAATTGCTCTGGTATAGTCTAAATATATGGGAATCTCATATGCACTGAAGATTTCCTGAATCAAGTTGGCATACCCATTCAGATCACCGGATACCACCGCAATATCGCGGTACTGATAATGTTCCTCGCGAACCAATTGTTTGATACGGATACATGCTTCTCTGATCTCATCATGAATGGTATTGGCCCGGGACAGATGAATGGCTTCTGTTTCCCCCGCATACGGAACCAACGGGTATCGGAGAATATGTGCCTCCAAATGACTCAGCGCAGGGTTCGCTGCAAACCTGGTTTTTTCATTGAAGATGACCTGTGCATTCGACTCTTTCGCCCAATTATGCAGCATATTCTTTGGCAAAATCAATACCGGCGGAAGCTCACCGACAGAAACTTGGTCAGCCAGCTTCTTCACATCCCAAACAGTCTTCTTACTCAGGTGAAAGAGTTTCTGCTCCCCATCCATCTCATAGGGATTCTCGTCACCATGCAGAATCACCGTCATCTTCACTTGACTTGCCAATACCAGCAATTCCCGGATAACCTGATACTGGATAGGTGTAAATCCTGTAAAACCATCAAATGCAATCACTGAATCTTTTATAATTCTAGATTTATGTAAACTTCTTTTCAGAAGCCCTAAGGTCTCTTCCTTTGTCAAAAACTGCTTGTCTATATATGCCAGAAAAGCCCTGTATAAAGTTTCCAGATCTGTCAGTTTACTTTTCAGTGCCCCTCTTCCTTTGGCATACTCCACCAGTTCATGCACTCCATCAGGAGAAATGCCATACTGCATGAACTCGGAAATAACAGATTTTACCTCATGGATATAACCTATTTTCTTCAATTTAGAGCCAAGAGCCGGTAAATCCTGTTCCAACTGCCTGACAATGCGACGCAAAATCAGACTTTTCCCTGTGTCATCCAGAAGAGGCATATTATCCTCTCCTACTTCTTCCAGGATGCGATGTGACAGGCGACCAAAACTGAGCACATCGATATTCATAATGCCATGACTGGGATGCTCATTGACAAAATCCATCTGTGTCTGCATGGTAAACTGATCCGGCACGATCACCAGATAGTTTGTTCTTGGATTCTGCATTGCTTCCGCTATAATATCTTCATGCAGTTTTCTGCTCTTTCCGATTCCGGAACCACCAAAGTAGAATTGTAGAGACATTTTGATACCTCGTTATGTAAACTGTTTTGATGAATTGATAACAAGTTGTATCATGTTTATACAAATTATCAAAATAAGGGTGCTCTTCATATTTGCTTCTGTTCTTATGACTTGATTTGTTCAAAAACACTTTTTTGAAAATACATATTGTATTGGCAAAAACATGATGCTAATATACTTATATAAAGGTGCTACCGATAGACGGTTTAGCCCTCAAATAACTGTTTGATCAAAAAGATCGCGTAGTTTTCTCAGGACTGGCGATCTTTTTGATTTTTGCATTATAGTAAATTCCATTGAATTCCTTTCGGTTTTCCATGTAATCAGAGGGCATCACTGTCCCTCTATCGA
Source organism: uncultured Lachnospiraceae bacterium (assembly GCA_945787995.1). Classification (GTDB taxonomy): domain Bacteria; phylum Bacillota; class Clostridia; order Lachnospirales; family Lachnospiraceae; genus Acetatifactor. The sequence continues at coordinate 3,654 of CALZKI010000112.1, forward strand.
GGGCCAAATCGCCTACCATCCTTTTCAGAAAATCAACAATTCTCCTTAGGTAGCACCCATAATTATATTATCAACAAGTTATGTGTCATTTATGGGACATTGAGCGGGAAAGTTCGTACAAATTATGTCCATATATTTTTCATATAACCATCATTATACAATAAAACACATCGTGAAGCGATATTTAGCAGCATTCGCAACCGCTTGTTTTCCTTCCTCGCCACAAAGAAAGGCACCCTAGTGGGTGCCTTTCTAACTTATTTCAAATGCCAGATATCTCGGTTATATTCAGCAATGGTTCTGTCGGAGGAGAAGAAGCCGGCTTTTGCGATATTTACAAGCATCATCTTCTTCCATTTCAAACGGTCCTCATAGTCTGCAAACATCCGGTCTTTTACCTTAATATAGTCCTCCAAATCAAGCAGTGTCATGAACCAGTCTTTATTCAACAATTCCTTATAAAGTCTTTCCAGATTTTTCTTGTGGCCCACTTTCAAAGCCTGTTTACTAACGATGAAGTCAACAGCCTCCTTGATAACAGGACTCTTCTCATAGTAATCCTTGGATACATAATCTGCCTTTTCATAATGCTCGATAACCGTTTCAGAGTTTTCACCAAAGATATAGATGTTATCATCACCTACCAGCTCATGGATTTCCACGTTGGCACCGTCAGAGGTGCCCAGTGTCACCGCACCGTTAAGCATGAACTTCATGTTACCGGTACCGGAAGCTTCTTTGGAAGCCAGGGAAATCTGCTCTGATACGTCACAGGCAGGAATCATTTTCTCAGCATAGGAAACATTGTAGTTTTCCACCATCAGCACTGTCATGTATTGATTCACATCCGGATCATTGTTAATGATTTCCTGCAGTACCAGAATCAAATGGATGATATCCTGGGCAATGATATAGGCAGGAGCCGCTTTAGCACCAAAGATAAAAGTTATTGGGCGAGCCGGTTTCTTTCCTGCTTTGATCTCCAGATATTTATGGATAATGTAAAGTGCGTTCATCTGCTGACGCTTGTACTCATGTAATCTCTTGGACTGGATGTCAAAAATGGAATCCGGATTCAGCACAACCCCTTCCACTTTCTTAACATATTCCGCCAGTTCTTCTTTTCTGCGGCGTTTGATCGCTTCGATTTCATCAAGCACAGTAGTATCATCGATAAACTGCAGAAGGTTTTCTAATTGATTGGCATCCTTCTTATATCCGTCACCGATCTTCTCGGAAATGAAGCCTGCCAGCTCTCTGTTACAGGAAAGGAGCCAACGTCTGAAGGTAATACCATTGGTCTTATTATTAAACTTCGCTGGATAAATCTTGTAGAAATGATTTAACTCCGTCTGCTTCAGAATATCTGAATGAATGGCAGCTACACCGTTTACGGAAAAACCATAATGAATATCGATATGGGCCATGTGAACGCGGTCATCTTCATCGATAATCTGTACCTTCGGGTCTTTGTATTTTTCACGCACTCTCTTGTCCAGTTCTTCAATATAAGGAATCAACTGGGGCACAACCTTCTCCAAATATGCCAAAGGCCATTTTTCCAAAGCCTCAGCCAGAATGGTATGATTTGTGTATGCACAGGTTTTTCTGACCACTTCGATGGCCTCATCCATGGAAAAAGCTTTCTCCTCTACCAGAATTCTGATCAGTTCAGGAATTACCATGGTTGGATGGGTATCATTGATCTGGATCACTGCGTGGTCATACATTTTGCGCAGATCAAATTTGTGTTCCTTCATTTCCCGCAGGATCAACTGTGCGGCGTTACTTACCATAAAGTACTGCTGATAGATACGAAGCAGATTGCCGGCTTCATCAGAATCATCCGGATACAGGAACAGGGTCAGGTTCTTTTCGATTGCTTCTTTATCAAAATCAATTCCCTTTTTCACCAAACTCTCATCAACAGACTCCAGATCAAATAAATGCAGCTTGTTGATGCCACTGTTGTAGCCAACCACATCGATATCATACAGTCGGGAAGTAACCTTTTTGTCGCCAAAGGACACATCAAAAGTCACGTCTGTCTTACGCAGCCAGGATCTGTTTTCAATCCAGTCATTTTTTTCCGCAGTCTGCAGATGATTCTTGAAAACCTGCTTGAACAGTCCGAAATGATAATTCAATCCGATTCCTTCTCCGGGCAGCCCAAGGGTAGCGATGGAATCCATAAAGCATGCAGCCAGACGACCCAGTCCACCATTACCAAGGGATGGTTCCGGTTCCACTTCCTCCAGTTCAGCCAGTGTATGACCATTCTTTTCCAGGATACCTTTTATCTTCTCATAAATACCAAGGTTAATCAGGTTATTGGATAAAAGCTTACCGATCAGGAATTCGGCTGAAATATAATAAACTTTCTTTTCACCATCATTTTCATCCATGACAGAAGCAAGATCCTTTGTTGCCTCCAGCACAGCATAATATACTTCTTCTTTGGTTCCGTCCTTCAGAGACTTGCCATAATGCTTCTGCATCTTCTCCTCAAGCTGTAACTCCAGGTTCATGACAAGAACGTCTCTTTGCATATTATCCGCATGTGACATCAACAAACTCCTCCTTTTCAATCCGCGGGTGTATACCACGGTACAACGGATTTTATCCATTACAAAATAACTCATTCTACCGCCTAATCATACCCTTTTTTATAGTGACACATCAAGCACTTTTTGCCGAATTTCAAGGACTTTATCGATATTTTTTCATGCAAAGTGGTGCCAGAAGCCAATGGGGACGGGGAAAATGGTTCTTTTAGTGTCCCTATGGCTCTTTAGGGCCACCAGGGA
>CALZKI010000113.1 GCA_945787995.1 uncultured Lachnospiraceae bacterium
TAATAGTTCCATTTCTTTCCTATAAGTTCAATAATGCATACAGCACTTTTAACAGCGAAAAAAAGCCCTCTGCATATCATGCAGAAGGCTTAAAAATCATCCAATCTTTTTCAATTTCCCGATTGCCTGGGCAGGAATCAGACACTCTCCATGTTCTTCCAAATAATCCACCTGTTTGAAACCATAGCGGATTGGATCAGCAAACTCCACTGCCTGACAGGACAATTTATCAAAATCCTTCTGCGAAATACGCTTTTTCATGAGTACAAGATAATATAAATCATTCAGCTTATACAGCTTACTGCCCATTTTCTTTTCCCCGAAAGCTGCATTGGCAAAAGAGATCACATCCGATAAAGCATAAAATACAAACACTCTTGTCTGCGCTTCCGCTCTATCCATTGCTTTTACAACAGTTTCTCTTGCATTTTCCTGCTCTGCTTCAGGCAGTTCTCCGCCCTGTTGTATCTGTTCCAACACCTTTTCCATGTCCATACCGGAATTTACCAGTGCGGATTTGATATGCTCCAGCATATCCAGCATGGCAGACGGTCCTGCATCCGAAAAGGTGATCACAAGACCTTTATCCTGCGTAGGTGATATCTGCATGGCAATATTACCGCCACTCATCTCTCCACCTACTTCTTCCAGTGCTTCCTGTACCACATCGCGAAGGAATTTCTCTCCCTTCTCGTTTCTTTCAAATATGTCAACAATCGTAAGGCCATAGCCTTCCATATCTTCCTTGGTGATGATACACTGCACTGCGTTATTGTTGATTCTTCTATATTCCATATCAATCCTCATTCTGCAGAGTGATATATTTCTCCCAAACAGGAATCTGCCCAGAACACAACCTTCTGTTAAAATCATTACTCTGCTCTCAGTTACAGTATATGAATCATAACAATTTATTTGCCATAACGCAAGACGGTAAACTGATTGTTTACACTTTTTTTACTATTCATTACGAATTGCGGCAAGAGGGCTCAGCTTCATGGCCCGTCTGGAAGGGAAATAGCCGGCCAGCATACCAACCAGAACTGCAAAACCAAGTGCCAGTACCACCAGTCCCAGCGGAATATAGGAAATCCCCTTCATGTATTCATTGGCCGCTGACGCCAGCTTGTTGATGACAAAGGAAAGAATAAAGCTGATCAGAAGGCCGATGGTTCCACCGATCAGACCGATAAAGCCTGCCTCCATCAGGAACATGGTCTGGATGTTTCTCATATCACACCCCAACACCTTCATCACACCGATTTCCTTGGTTCGCTCATAAATGGACATCATCATGGTGTTGGCTATTCCGATTGCGGCAACCAGCAGTGACACAGCACCGATTCCACCAAGAATTGCCTGCACATAACCCATGGTTTTCTGTTCAGACTCCAACCATTCTGCGTTGGAATACGCGTCATATCCCATGTCAGCAATCTGTTTTTGTACCTCCACCACATGTTCCATATCATCTACGTTGACATATAGATTGGTGTAGAAAATCTCCTTATAGGGTTTGCCTGTTTTTGTGGTCGGTTGCCCGGGAATGGGCTTATTTTTGAACACCTTACGAAGTTCCTGTACCAACGAATCCAGATCACACAGAGTATACCAGCCATACTGGGAATACCTTCCCTCCTGAGAGGCAGCCTCCACGCCGGATGCGGGAATCAGATATTTTTTGGGTTTCGGAACAGGATTCTCATTGTCTGTAATACCCTGAGAGTTATAATAGGCCTCAGTATCAAAAATTATGAAGATAGGATCCTTCATCAAATTGATATCCGGCAATATGCCTGTTTCCCAGTATCCCCCATCATTTCCTTTTGTATCATAAAAATTCTGCAGTACCTGATTGCCATAGAAAAAAGAAAGAGGTTCTCCGGGAGAAGGAAGCTTCCCCTCCCCGATCTCAATATTCATCGATTCCATAGTTTCCTTTGGAACACCTCTGATCTGCAGGTAACCTTCATATTTTCCGTACTTGGCAAGGGCCGAAATCTCCAGCACGGTTTCCACAGATTCCACATGCTCCATCTGTTTGATCTGCTCCACCAGCTTATCATCCAGTCGTTTTTCCTCTCCATCCGGTCCACTGCCCCAGGATGGATTGACTGTAACCTGGGTCAGACTGCCATAGGATTCATACTGCTCCGTGAGAGATTTGCTAAGCCCCAATCCCAACGAAACCATCACCACGATGGCAGCCACACCGATGACTACGCCAAGAACGGTAAGAATGGTACGAACCTTTCTTTTCCAAAGATTGCTACTGCTCATGCGCAACAAATCTATCAGTCTCATACTCAAATTTCCATATCCTCATCCAAAAGTTCTTCCGCTTCCTTTGCTGCTTTCTTTCTCTTACGAAGAAGGAAGAATACAACGCCGGCTGCTACCACTGCCACAGCCACAATGATACCGATGATCAAGCCCTTACCAGGGCCTTTCTTCTCTTCCTCCATCATGCCCATATCTACCATACCCTGATCACCCATAAAGTCTTCATAGTACTCTTCTGTAACATACAGGGTAATGGTTTTCTCTACCTCGGTCACATTGCCGCCTTCATCCTCATAGGAAATGATCATCTTCACGGTACCGTCATCCATGGTAGGTGCAATACCGGTCAGCATCACATCCACATTACCCGTATTTCCGGACTGCAGATTGCCTACGAAAGCAGAAGCCTCATCAATGGAATCAGCCACAAACTTCACTGTCACATTATTCAATGTGGTTTTTCCGGTATTGTAGATACTGAGCATCACGTTGGACTGTCCGCCTACCGTAATATCCGCAGGAGCGATTTCCGGAATACTGGTATCAAATCTGCTCTCCTGCAAAATCGGAATAGAAACAGATGCCTTATCTGTCAGATCAAACATGGCGCCTGCATCAAATTTCATATTCACATCCAGCACATAGGGTTTCTGGGCCAGATCCGCTTTGGCAGTCATTTCAATCACAATATCTGCGGTTGCATTGGTGCCAATGGAATCCATATAAACAGAGCTGGCACCGGAAGTAGGCAGAAAAGCGGAATACGTATTGGTCTTATCGCTTCCTTCTTCCGCAGCCTGCATATCAAACAGCACATTGGTTACCGACTGTTCCGAAGAAGTGTTCTTTACATGAATCGTTAAAGTAAATGTGTCACCGGCATACACGTTCTCAGGGTTTGTTTCAAAACCGGTTACCACAATACGGGGCTTTGCCTTGGAAGCTTCTCCATCCGTGCCGCCAATGGTACCGTTCTCCGGTTTACCCACCGTCTTCACGAATACCGTTACTTCCTCCGGTTCTGCACATCTCACATCTCCCTTGGTATAAGAAACCAGGAAGGTTAAAGGATAATATCCGGTCTTTACATCATCTCTTGTCGTAAAAATAAAGGTGAACTCACGTCGATTTGCGAAAGCCGCATCCTTATTTTTATTGCCCGGAATAAAGGGTTCCGTTTGCAGATAGCTTGTTTGATCCAGCTTGAAAGGCCATACATCCACACTGCTGTCAACCTTGGGCTCAACGATCAAATCCCGAAGTTCTTCCGTACCGAAGTTCATAATGGGTAATACAATGGAAACCTTCTGTCCATAGGATACGGTAGGTGTTTTCCAGTTATCTGCTATTTTCAGATATTCACTGGTGGAATTGGTGGGATAATGGTCAAAGGAACCTGTTGCGGCAGCCTCCATATCGCTTTTACCTGCTGCAACAATTGCCCACATCTCCGCCTTCGTCCAATCATAATCCGCAATCTGACGGATTGCCTTGTAAAAGGCTGCCTCCACATTCTGCTCGTTCATTTCATCCATCTGATAACGGGCAAGGATACCGTTCTTATACGCCATCAACTCTTCCGATGCTTTCTGACGATCCGAACTGTTAATGGTTTCGTCGGAGTCTTCTGCGGAAGTCGAAGTAGCATCATTTGAAGTGGTATCATTTGAGGTGGCAAATACTCTTCCCATACCATACCCAGCAAACTCTGCCGCAGGGGAAACCGCAAGCACTGTCATCAAAACCAATGTGGTTCCGGTCATAGCAAAAGCCTTTTTGATTTTTTTCATGAATGTATGATTCTTAGTAGTCATTTTCTCATCCTCTTCCTATTATCTATGGATATGCTGTTTTCAATCAGCCTCTTTATGTTTCTGATTTTGTATCTTTTTCTTTTTTCTGATTTGTTTTTGATTTTGCTTTTTTCTGAATTTGTATCTGTTCAGGTATCATTTCTGTTAGGAATCTTTTTGGGTTGTTATTTCACATATTTCCCGGTTTTCTTCACGATGATCCTCGATATCAATGATTTTACCATCCCTGATACGCAGGATGATATCCGCAAAGCTTGCCAGATAATTATCATGGGTAACCATCACCAGCGTCTGATTCTTCTCACGCACCACCTGTTTCATCAGGTTCATAACTTCAACGGAGGTATTGGAATCCAGATTGCCTGTCGGTTCATCGGCAAAGATGATCTCCGGCTCCACCACCATAGCCCTGGCCACTCCAACTCTCTGTTGCTGTCCACCGGACATCTGGTTGGGTCTGTGCTTCATATGCTTTGACAAACCTACCAGCTTCAATACCTCTATGGCCTTCCTGTTACGGATTGCCTTGGGAATGCCCTGAAAAGCCAGCGGCAAAGCCACATTTTCAATGGCATCCATGGTGCCGACTTCATGAAAATGAATCTGTTCCACAGGAACACCATGGGCATGACTTTCCGCTTGGGCGATTTCTTCATATACGGACATAATATCCAGTTTTACCATCGTAGGAATTGCCAGACTGCTGACGATACTGCGGATATCCCTCATACTGCCATGATGGTGATGATGGTGTGCATGCATATGTTCCGTCTCTTCTTCTCCATGAACGGTTACCCGGATATGTGTTCCGTTGATACCGCATTTTGTGCTTCGCTCTGCAGCTATCGTAACACCTGGGATTCCCAATCCATTCATTTTTTTCAGAAAGCCTTCCCGGTCAGGAAGAAGTTCCAGCAGGGCTGCCGTCAGCATATCTCCGGCAGCACCCATGCCACAGTCAATATAAAGTGTTCTCATTTTCTGACCTCCATATGGTTGATCATATTGGCAAGGTATCCTGCACCAAAACCGTTGTCAATGTTCACCACGGATACTCCGCTGGCACAGGAATTGAGCATGCTCAGCAGCGCAGATACACCGCCAAAAGAGGCACCATAACCCACACTGGTAGGAACCGCAATGACAGGACAATCTGCCAGACCGCCCACCACGCTGGCCAGTGCGCCTTCCATACCTGCAATGGCAATGATTACACTGGCTCCCATAATCAGATCCATGTGAGCCAGAAACCGATGCACACCGGAAACACCCACATCGTAGAGCCGCACCACTTCGCTGCCCAGGATCTCGGCAGTCAGAGCGGCTTCCTCTGCCACCGGAATATCACTGGTTCCACCAGTGGCAATCACGACCTTGCCAATGCCGTTGGGTGCAGGGAAAGAGCCAATGATGCCAGCTTTGGGTTCTTTTCGATAGTCCAGCGTATATAGATTTCCCACATATTCCGCAGCCTCCGCAGACATTCTGGTGATCAGAATCCGGTCCTGGCCGTTTCTCTGCATGGTATCGATGATACCTGCAATCTGTTCCGGAGTTTTGCCTGCGCCGTAGATCACCTCTGCGGCACCCTGGCGAATCTTTCTGTGCAAGTCCACCTTGGCATATCCGATATCCTCAAAGGGAGCCTTCTTAATTTCCAGCAGAGCATCATCCACAGAAGTTTCTCCGGTGCGAACGGCTTCCAAAAGCTGTCTGATATCACTGTTCATTTGCGTACCTCCAAATCCAGCAGTACACTGGTGTAGTATTTTTTTAGTTCTTTCAAAACGGCCTCCCGATGCCGGATCAGCAAAGACAGATTCTCTCCCCGGACTTGAATCTTTGCAGTATCTTCCTGACAACGGACACGAAAATCCCGGAAGCCCAATTGGGAAAGAAATTCTTCTGCCCGCTCTGTACGCTGCAGTTTTGCTGTTGTGATTTCTTCCCCTGTAGGAATCCGGGTAGCCAGGCAGGCATAGGCAGGTTTGTCATGGGTAAAGAGTCCTGCATCTTTTGACAGCTGTCGGATTTGCCTCTTTGTCAAGCCGCATTCCCGCAAAGGAGAACGCACCGAAAGCTCTGAAATTGCCCGCATTCCCGGTCGGTCGGATGCTTCATCGCTAAAATTGGTTCCGTCCAGAACGACGGAAAAACCATCCGCCTTTGCTGCTATCAGAATATGAGAAAACAGTATTTTTTTACAATGGTAGCACCGATCCGCAGGGTTGGCAGTCACAGTAGTATCACAGAGAATATCCACTTCCAAAACCTGCATATCGGCGCCCAGTTCCTTGGCCAGCCGGAATGCGTCCTCCAGTTCGAACTGGGGCTGGA
>CALZKI010000114.1 GCA_945787995.1 uncultured Lachnospiraceae bacterium
ATATCAAAATACAGAAACATATCGGAAGCCCAATTGCTCTGTTCATCAAACAGCGTAACGTTTTTCCCACGCCTGTACATCACTGCACTGGGAGCACCTATCTGATTGCCCAGAAATAGTAAATGGTAGTCTCTTCTTAATCGTTCCAGAAACTGTTCCTCCGCATGTCTGTCGTACCAGGCTTCACTTTCCAGGTTCACCTGTCTGCTTCCGGAAAATACAAAATTCGCATCCGGGTTCTCCTCCAGCATTCGCACAAACGAAGCCAGACTGTCCTCCGTGGTGAACCAATCGTCACTGAACATGATTTTGATATACTCCCCACGGCTCATACGAATTGCTTCATTCCAGTTGAAAATATGGCCATAAGGCTTCTCGTTATGGCGGTAATCCACCTGCGCATATTTTCTTTTCACAAGCTCTTCGATTTCCCGGTTGGTTGAGTCATCCGAAATATGGACTTCAAAATCCGTATATGTTTGGACAAAAATAGAGCGCAGAAGTCTCTCTACTTCATCCACATTATTATATGTTGGAATACAGATTGATACTTTTACGCTCATGAATTACCTTACCTTCTAATGCATACCCAGTACACGGCGAACGGCTCGTTTTACAGCCACTTCCAGCTTATGGGCCGTTCTCTTTACCACAACTTTTGTCTTTCGCAGCAGCTTTGCAAGTCCCTTTTCCTGCTGCAGAATCAGAAAGGACAGTTCCTTCTGATGTTCTCTGATATAGGCGGGATAACTTTCGTCGATCTCACACCTTACAAATTTGGCATTTCTGCCAAACAGATCTTTTCCGTCTTTGATCTGATCCACCACGTTATTGATCACATATTTGGAATTGTATTCCTGATGGGCTGCCGATACCAGTTTTTCCTGTACCCGCTTCTTGATGTCGGTCTCTCCCTTGCCCCCCATATAGCCGAAGTGCCATCCACCATCTGCCACACGGATACCGATTTCTTTTCTCTCCGGAAAACGTAAATCACCACATTGCAGATTCTGCTCACGCATCAGCTTATAGCTGAGCATTTTGGAACCAATCCATTTCTTCTCCGTAACCCCATCAAATTCACCGGCAAAGGAGAGCAAATTTCCGGACACTTCTTCCATGTTCAGATAACAATAAAACAATCTTTGCGCGAAGTGGTATATTTTATCGTTTTGGAAATTCTGTAAAATCTCTTTGATTTTTTCCGGATTGGGAATTTCATCCAGATCACTGAAAATAACGATATCGTCATCCGTACAGTCCTTCAACCCACGAGTCACCGCATTTTTCTGAAAAGTATCCCTGTAATGAGTATCTCCTTCCGGTGTATCCTCCACCACCACATGGATGATTTTGTCCTGAAACTCCGAAAACAGTTCTTTATTCTCTTCATAATACAAGGGCTTCTTCAGTCCGGAAAAGGTCTCCGTGGCCTCACTGATCACGAATTTGTCTACAATGGGATTCATGACTTCCAGTCTGATTTTCAAAATATCCAGTTCGTTAAAAAATTGAAAACAATCATAGATCATGTTGCCCAAATCTCCTGAAAGAATCTATTTCTTCAGATACGTTTTGCATTTGCCAAGAAATGCTCTTACCCGCTTTCTGAATGGTTTTCGAATAAAATTCGGATAATCCTTGTTGGTTCCTTCCCACTTATGAAAAGCAAACGGAACGATACCTTCTATCTCCGGAATCATCTTTTCATGGGCATAGTATTTCGCCACCTCCAGGGGTGCAATTCTCATACCCTCAGCTTCCAGCAAATGTCTGATTTTGCAGCAGATAAACCCATCCTCGAAAAACCACATTTTCCCGTAGGCATACTCCCCTTCCCAGGGAATATTGTTTTTCTTTGGGAAATCCATCAGTCGCTTGCTTCGTATTCCTGCACTGTTTCCCACACGACAGATGTTTCCGTCCTTGTCCCGATAAGTAGTGGTATCACCTTCCGGCGGCAAGGGCCAGGGAGCCCCGATATAGTCATAGTCCAGGAACTCATCTCTCCAGTTTTCCGGATGCACTACAAACCCATCCGCATGCACGATCAGTGCAAAATCGGTATGAATATGATCTCCTAATTCGTAAACCATCTTGTAGTTGAAATCATCAATATTATTTAATCTGGAGGTATGACTGTACCGTATGGATTTGGGAAGCCCAAAGGGTTTTTTATCCGTGATCAGAACCGCATCTCCAAACCGGATACCCCGCATGCTGTAACGCATTGCCTGAATCGTAGCCCGGATATTCACGCTTGTCATGGCAACCAGCGTGACATTTTTCAATTCTAATTTTTCCTGCTTCATGAAAGGGTTGTCTCCACAATTTTACCTTCATCCACTTTATAGACAATATCGCACTTCTCAATGGTATTCAAGCGATGGGCGATGATGACCATTGTCTTCTTCCCGTGGAAGCTGTTAATGGCCTCCATAACTGCTGCTTCCGTATCATTATCCAGGGCAGAGGTTGCTTCGTCGAACACCAGGATAGAAGGGTTATGATATAAAGCTCTTGCAATGCCAAGACGCTGACGCTGACCGCCGGAAATACGAACTCCCCGATCACCAATGGTGGTATCCAGCCCATCCGGCAAGGTTAAGATAAAGTCCTTCAACTGTGCCTCTTCCAGAACCGCCCAGATGCGTTCATCATCGATTTCTTCATCCGCAATTCCGAAGGCAATATTATTACGAATGGATTCATCCACCAGATAGATAGACTGTGGAATATATCCGATCTGAGAGAGCCAGGCAGGATAGTTATCAAAAATATTGACTCCATCACAGGTAATCGCACCACCTTGAATCTTCAGAAGTCCCAGAAGGATGTCAACGATGGTCGATTTGCCGGCACCGGAAGGTCCCATAATACCAACTGATTTTCCGCAGGGAACCACCATGTCCGCATGGTCAAAGATCTTCTTCTCCGTATTGGGATAGGCATAGGTGATGTCCTTCAGCGCGATCTCCCTGCGAAGCTGCATATCCTTATCCGGATCAACCGGCAGCAATGCCTGATTCGTCTTCTTACTCAGTTCGTTGATGTTCATATTCTCATACACATAATCCAGACAGGGACTACAGTAAGAGATTTCTGTGATGGCAGTATTGATTCTGTTCACGGAAGGCATCAGACGAACTGCCGCCAATCCAAATACCGTAAACATAGGAATCATATTGCTGATATCATTCCCCAACAGGATCTGTATGATCAGAAACAAAAGAATACTGCAAATGAATATGGTTTCGATAAAAAGACGGGGAATCGTATTTAGCACGGTATATTTTCTGGATACCGCCGCACCCACCTTTCCGCTTTCCTCATAATTGTCTGCAAAAAAGCTTTCTCTATGCAAGACCTTTACATCCTTGATACCGTAAATGGCCTGAATTCTCCATTTAGCAATGCGGGTCTGGATTTTCTGATTTGCCGAACCCAGGCCGGATATTCTGGGTTTCAATACCACCAGCATGACAAAGGTGATCAGTCCGAAAACAACTACCAGAAAGAGAAGCATCTGCCAGTTTGTCAATAAAAGTACTGCTGATAACATGACAAATACAACACACTCGGAGGCCAGCGAGATCATAGCCATCATCATGGTAAATACATGGGGAATATCGCTGTCGGTCAGACGAAACACGGTAGGAATATCTGCATCCAGATAAAATTCATAAGGGCGATTCAAAAACTCCCTAAGTACTTTACTGATGATCTTGTTCCTGTTGTAGCAGATAAAACGACTCTGTTCATTGGCCAAGGCCAGCAGGAACAGGTTTTTAAAGATGTACATAAAAACCATGCCCACCAGCAAGGGAATCATCAGAGACCTTACGTCCCGGATACCCAACACCTGCATAACTGCCTGCACAATCCGGTTGTTTCCAGCCTTCACAGGATCGATGATCATCCATACCACCGGCAACAGAGCGGAAACACTTAAAGTTTCCAGCAAACCACCAATGAAGATCATGACAGCCAGGATACACAAATGTATCTTCTGTTTTCGATCTAATATGTATCTAAGCTTCTTTACAATATCTCTCAAATTATTACCGTCTCCTCGTATCAGTCTACTAACCTTTGTTACCCGTATTTCCCATTACCATAACAAAATACTGCCAATTATCTTAAAGGTTCAGTTCCATGACTGCTTCAAATTCCTTACTTCTGTTCTGGGATAGGTGGAACTTATTGGCTCCCACATTACAAAACTCTTCTCCCATTTCTTCTTTTATGAGAGAACCCGGATGAAACAGGATTTCCAGGTGTCTGTGACGGCGTTCTGACTGACGGCACATATTGGCCAGTAGCTTGTTCACTCGTCTTTCATCCATACACCCGCTCATCACAACGCCCCACAAATACATCCGTTTACAAGGAATCGTGTTTCGCCTCTCTCCCGTAGAAGTGTGTTCATATTTCCAATCAACCTTAGAAAGTTTTCTTTCCAGAAAAGGCGAAAATAGATTCAGCAACCCGTTTTTGACCCAGTTTATGGGGGCATAGGTGGTCCATAAAGAGAACATCTTCAGGTATGCCCTGATGGGTTCTCTGGTCACACGGATATAGGAAACCGGATACTGTTCCTCCTGTATCAGTTCCAGGAGTGCATGATACACAACCGGAATCATCTGGGTATGCTGATGTCCGTCAAAGCGCAATGGCCTGTCTGTACCAAAGTACTGAATGAATCTTTCTGTTTGTGCTTTGATTTCCGTCTTCAGTTCCTGCTTCACGATCTGATACATAGCCGGTACATAGCTCCATGCAAGAAGTTTTCCAAAACCAACCGCAAAGTACCCCTTCTCATTTACCAGATGCGGCACGGATGCCGGATCTGCCACACAATGACCTTCCATAAAATTCATATGAATGGTTAATAGTGGCTTCTTCACCAACGTATTCCATACGGCAACCAACTCAGAAGCCGCTTCTTCATAAGCAGTCATATTGGTAAGCACACTGATGCTGTCTAATTTTCCCGCCTTGATGCAGCTCAAAATATCCGTTGAAGCATGGCGAGAAATGCCGTAGTCATCTGCATGCACTTCCACAAAATCTGTCATAACTCTTTCCTTTATCAATCAATCATCTTTCCAACAATGTATTGGGGTCTTCCCTTTATTTCTTCATAAATCTTCGCAATATATATGGACATAATACCAAGGCTGAAAATAATAGCACCGGTAGAAAGCAAAATAACAAACAACAATGTGGGGTAACCGCCCTGGGCAGTTCCGTTCAGATATGTCACAAGTGCGTCCACCCCTAATACAACACCAAATAGGATAACAAGCACACCTAATACTGCAATCATATAGAGAGGTGCATAAGTAAAAGAAATCAGGTTTCTGAAAGCATACTTCACAAGCGCCTTGGTAGACCATTTGGTAGCTCCCGCGCTGCGTTCCTCCACCGTATAGGATACCGCTATGCTCTTAAAGCCAACCCAGAAGGACAGTGCCCGAAAGAAAGGTGTCTTCTCACGAAACGCTTTTAATGCCTCTATCACTTTACGGTCTAACAGTTTAAAATCCGAAGAGTTCTTCATGTCAAGACCTGCCAGCTTGCTGATCCAACTATAGAACAGATTCGCAAATCCCTTATGAATTCTCTTCTCAGTGCCACGATCTTCCTTGACGCCTTCCACTACCTCATATCCCTGCTCCCATAGAGAAGCCATTTCCGGAATTTTTTCCAACGGGTGCTGTAGATCCACATCGACCACAACCGCCGCATCGCCTGTTACATGATGTAATCCGGCAAAAATGGCAGCCTCTTTTCCAAAATTTCTGGAAAAAGAAGTGCATTTCACCCGGTGATCCTTCTCATGCAGCATTTCGATCTTCTGTAAGGTCCGGTCTTTAGAGCCATCGTCCACATAAACAATTTCCATTTCATATTGATCCAGTTTCTGCCACACCTCTATTGCTTTGTGATAGAAAGCTTCCACCGTATCTTCTTCATTAAAGCATGGTACAATAAGTGATATTTTTTTCATCTGGTTCTTCCCTTTAATCCTGATAGCCGGTCAGTTCTTCCCATTCCTCTCTGGGAATAGCTCGAATGTTTTCTACACCAAAGTAAAGTTCATATGCATCATTGATCCAATATCTGGGATCTTCCTCCATATCCATCTTATAGGCAGCACTATATGGCGTTTCAAAATCAGGGCGCATCTTGGGCACAGTAATATCCTGACTGCCTGCATCTCTCTGGCTGATAATATAAGCCTGACGTTCCTTTTCATCTCGGCAGATTCGATACAGGTTCGCACCATGATCCATATAATCGATACAGAAATAGAGAATCAGTATTGCCATGCTTCCATAGCGAAAGGTCTGCAGCAATTCATTTCTGTCCCATTGCACCTGCCAAAGAACATTCAATA
>CALZKI010000115.1 GCA_945787995.1 uncultured Lachnospiraceae bacterium
TCCACAATGGCGCCCTTTGGACACTTCTCTTTACAGGTACCGCAACCGGTACATTTCTCCTGGTCGATGGTGGCACAGAAGTCTTCTATCACAATAGCATCTGCAGGACAATTCTTCTTACAAAGCTGGCATCCGATACACCCGGTCTTACAAGCCTTCATCACAACAGGTCCTTTGTCTTTGGAACTGCAGGCTACCACTTCCTTTGCATCATATGGAATCAGCGTAATCAGTTTCTTAGGGCAGACGTCAATACATTTACCGCAAGCCTTACAGGCTTCCTTATCCACCACCGCTACACCGTTCACAACATGAATGGCATCGAAGGGACATACCTTAACACAACTCCCGTATCCCAGGCAACCGTAGTTACAGGATTTGGCTCCTCCGTTTGGAACGAAGGAAAGCATTCTGCAGTCTTCTACTCCACAGTAGTCATAATCTACCGTGGTTTTCTCACAATCTCCCTGGCACTGTACAAAAGCAACTTGACGGACAGATTCTTCGGCAGCAACACCCATGATCTGGGCAATTACCTTTCCTACTGCTTCGCCGCCTACGGGACACTGATTGACTGCAGCTTCACCTTTTGCAATAGCAGCTGCCAGACCGGAGCAGCCCGGAAAGCCGCATCCACCGCAGTTGTTACCGGGAAGAGCCGCCAGAACTGCTTCTTCTTTTTCATCTACTTCCACTTTGAATTTAATGGCTGCAACACCAAGAAATAAACCAATGAATAAACCAACAGCACCTACAATGGCTGTTGCAGTAATAATTCCTGTCATCTCTATTCCTCCTGTAATTCTTCTTATAACAGACCTGAAAAGCCGCAGAAAGCAATTGCCATAAGGCCTGCTGTCAGAAGTACGATAGGCATACCTTTGAAGGATTCCGGAATATCATTGTATTCCATCTTCTCACGAAGACCTGCCAGAATCACGATAGAGACAGTAAATCCGACTGCTGTGGCAAAACCATTGACGATACCTGTTACTATGCCGTAATTCTTCTGTACGTTAGTCAGTGCAACACCAAGTACGGCACAGTTGGTTGTGATCAAAGGAAGGTATACACCAAGTGCGTTGTACAAAGAAGGCATAAACTTCTTTAAGAACATTTCAACGAACTGTACCAGTGCAGCAATGACAAGAATAAATACAATGGTCTGCAGATACTCTACATCCAATGGGTCCAGAATGAATTTGTAGATTGCACCGGCAACAGCACTGGCTAATGTAATAACAAAGATAACGGCTGCGCCCATTCCTGCCGCAGTCTCCGTTTTCTTGGATACCCCAAGGAAAGGACAAAGGCCCAGGAACTGGCTCAGTACTACGTTATTTACCAGGGAGGATCCAATCAAAATAAGCAATAATTCTTTAACCATTTAGTTGTCCTCCTTCTCAATTTTTTCTTCAGTTTCCTGCTCTCTTCTCTCAGCACCTTGTGCCAGAGTTTCGCCGGGTTTTGAATCTGTGTCAATCACACGATGTGCACAGCCTTTGTCAGAGCAGTTCATACAATCTTCTGAGCATCCGGAACCGATCTTTGAGGTATCTTTTCCTTTCTTCGCTCCCGCAATCTTAATTTTGTTCTGCAGCGCAGTTAAGAATGCCAATACGAAGAACGCACCGGGTGCCATAACAAAGATAGCACAAGGAATATAACTTTCCGGCATAATTCTGAAATTGAATAAGGTACCTGCACCAATCAGTTCACGTACCGCACCGATCATGGTCAGCGCCACGCTGAAACCAAGTCCCATACCGATACCATCAAACAGGGATGGTAATACAGGATTCTTGGAAGCATAGGATTCTGCACGGCCAAGGATGATACAGTTTACAACGATCAAAGGAATATACAGTCCCAAGGAGCTGTAAAGAGAAGGAATGAAACCTTCCAGCAGGAACTGCATAATGGTTACAAAGGATGCAATGATAACGATAAATGCCGGAATTCTCACTCTGTCGGGAATGATATTACGAAGCAGTGAGATAATCGCATTACTGAGAGCCAGAACCACCATTGTGGTAAGTCCCATACCAAGTCCGTTCATTGCCGAGGTAGTAACTGCAAGGGTGGGACACATTCCAAGCATCAGTACAAAGGTAGGATTCTCTTTTACAATACCATTGATCAGTCTTTCGCCTTCTCTATTCATTGCTGCTACCTCCTCCCAGTACTTCCGTGAAATATGTAAGACCTGCATTCACACCGTTTACAACTGCATTAGTTGTAATGGTGGCACCACTGATCGCATCGATCTGTGCATCCGTCGTGGCTCCGGTCTTTGTATACTCAAAGGAAGCAACATTTTTGCCTGCAAACTGAGGTTTCAACACTTCATCTGCTCTGGCACCAAGTCCCGGGCTTTCAGAAGCCTGCAGGATGGAGATACCGTTTAATGTACCATCATTTTTCACACCCATCATGAACTGAATGTCCCCATTGAAGCCTTCATGGGTGGTCACTGTAATGACATATCCAAGCAGTGTTCCTGCCTCATCATATGCTGCTTTTGCTCCCTCGATGGTCTGTCCCGGAAAAGCAGTCAGCACCACATCGGTGGGACCGTCTGCGTTCAAATCTTCAAAATGATCTGCTTCGGTAAACACTTCATTACAGGCAGCCTGCATTTGTTTTTCATTTTGCTTTGCAATGGGATCTTTGGTCACCTGATACACAATGCCTAACAGCAAACCGGAAATCAAGGTTATGGCAAATAAGATTGCCGCATCTTTTATCATCTGTTTCATCGCTTTTCTCCTCCTTTACCAAATGGTTTCGGGAGAGTGATTTTCTCCATCAGTGGTACTAACAAATTACCAAGAATGATGGAGTAAGATACTCCTTCTGCTCCGGGTCCGAAGAGACGGAAAATACCTGTCATAATACCCAGGAAAATACCGAACAGAATCTGTCCGTTTTTGGTAATAGGTCTTGTTACATAGTCAGTTGCCATAAAGAAAGCACCCAACATCAGACCGCCGCCTGCAAGCTGTGCGGAAATGTAAGCAGGATCAATTCCATGCCCACCAAAAATACAGATAAAGATAACAAATGTGAGTATGTAAGATCCGGGAATTCGAAGATCAATAATTCCCAGCAAAATCAGGAAACATGCGCCGATGACAATGGCAATCATGGACGTTTCACCGATGGTACCTGCCGTCTTACCAATAACCATATTGAAAATATCCACCGGTTCTCCTGCTTTTACCAGAGCAAGAGGTGTGGCACCTGTGTATGCATCACAATCAAAGTTTGTCATAATGGACGTAAAGGAAAGCATCAGGAAACATCTTGCACCAAGAGCAGGGTTCATGAAGTTCTGTCCCAAACCGCCAAATAACATTTTCACAATCAGAATGGCAAAAACGCCACCGATCACCCCGATCCACCAGGGTGCACCGGAAGGCAGGTTCAGTGCCAAAAGCAATCCCGTAACTACTGCAGAAAAATCACCGATTGTAACCGGTTTTTTCATCAGTTTCTCATATAGAAATTCTGTCAGCACGGTAGATGCTACCGTCACCAGAATCAGAATCAAAGCAGGAATACCGAAATTATAGATACCAAATCCTGTTGCAGGAAGTAAAGCGATAATCACAGCAGCCATTATGGTATTGGTGGTAAGCTTTGATCTGATATGTGGGTTAGATGATACCTTCATCAAATCACTCATCTCTTTTTCCTCCTACTTCTTTTTCTTCGCAAGCTGCATCTTACGGGCAGACTTGATCAGCTGTGTCAACGGGCGCTTTGCGGGACAAATAAAACTACAACAGCCACATTCGCAGCATTCCATACCGTTATTTGCTACAAAAGCCTCTTCGTTATAGTTCTCTGCATAGTCTGCCAGTTTCTTAGGAACCACTCGGCCCGGGCAAACTTCCACGCACATACCGCAGTTGATACATGCTGTGGGCTGCATGGCCGATACATCATCATGGGTCAGACACAGCAATGCGGAAGCCGTTTTGGTGGTAGGTACATTTACGTCGAAAATACCAAATCCCATCATAGGACCGCCTGAAATGATCTTTTCAGGCTGTTCCTTAAAACCACCTGCTTCGTCAATCAGTTCTGCATAGTTGGTACCGATTCGAACGATAAAGTTTCTGGGATCAGCAATGGCATCTCCTGTTACCGTTACAATTCTATGCATCAGTGGTCTATTCTCGCGAACTGCGGCATTGATAGCAACCACAGTGTCCACATTGTCAACGATACAGCCTGCATCTGCGGGAAGCATTGAAGAGTTGATGGCACGTCCTGTGGTAGCATAGATCAACTGTCTTTCAGCTCCCTGCGGGTATTTTGTCTTTAAGGCTTTTACAAAAATTCGAGGCTCATCCTTTGTCAGATCCTTCAGGAGCTTGATACAGTCAGGTTTATTATCTTCTACAGCCAGAATACCGGTTGCACGATCAAATAAAGCCAGCATAACTTTCAAACCATCGATCAGTTTCTGTGGTTCTTCCATCATTCTTCTATAGTCAGAGGTCAGATAGGGTTCGCATTCTGCACAGTTGGCGATGCAGTATTCAATCTTTTCAGGCTCTTTGGGAGAAAGCTTGATAAATGTAGGGAAACCGGCACCACCCATACCAACGACACCGGCCTTTTTCACCTTCTCAATAATCTCCTCTTTCGAAAGCTCCTCCAACGGCTTCGGAGTCTCATACTCTACTTCTTCGTACAAACCGTCATTTTCGATAACGATACTCATCACATTATCACCGGTTACCACACGTCTAGGCTCGATCGCCTTGACAGTACCTGATACGGATGCATAAATCGGCGCCGAAACAAATCCGCCCGCTTCTGCAATCAGTTGCCCTGTCAGAACATGATCGCCCTTTGCAACTACCGGCTTTGCAGGAGCACCAATATGCTGTGATAAAGGATACACCAGATCTCCCTTTGGAAGCACAGCTTTGATGGGTTTATCTTTGGACAATTCCTTGCCATCATATGGATGAATACCACCCACAAATGTTAACTTGGCCATTTGTTACCCTTCCTTCCTTTTCTCAATTCGTGAATACCCAAACGGGCCTTACAAAACATACTCATTTTAACATTTTTCACGCCAACCCTCAACAAATTTCGACCACACTTTGAAAGCATTGTTTGAAAGCCGGAATGCATTTATGTTATACTACTATTAAGTCTGATATATTACTGTAAGGTGAGAAACAAACCTGTTACAGAACTTATCTCTTTTCAGAATAGTATTCTTTTGTCAGAGACACAGTTTTGAAAAGGAAATTGAACTTAGCCGAAGGAACGAATCCCATGAAGATTACCACCGTAAAAATCGAGGATCTGTCGATCAACTATCCTTTTGAATTGATTGCCGATCCGAAAGAAATCATTTTCGTTGATATTGAAACCACAGGCTTCACTGCCCGCAGTTCCAAGCTTTACATGATTGGCTGTGGTTATTATGAAGAGGGGGATTGGTATGTCCGTCAGTATTTTGCCGAAACTTACAGCGAAGAAGCTGACATCATCAAGGAATTTTATTCTTTCCTTTCCTGCTTCAAATGTATTATTCACTTCAATGGGAATAAATTTGACATTCCTTATCTTCAGCAGAAAAGTGACTTGCTGCATTTGGAATGTGATTTCTCTAACTTTGAAGGAGTTGATATTTTCAAAAGGATCTCTCCCCTGAAGAAATTCCTGAATCTTCCAAATTGCAAACAGAAGACCCTGGAAGTATTCACTGGGATCCATCGTTCGGATGAATTTTCCGGCGGAGAATTGATTTCTGTCTATCACAGCTATGTGAAAGAGCCTTCTGAAGATTTGCTGCTTCTCCTGTTCTTGCATAATGCGGACGATATTAAAGGCATGCTTCAATTACTTCCGGTATTATCCTACTATGACTTATTTGCTTTTCCGTTGGTGCCAAAGAAGGTGCAGGCCGGAAGATGTCAACATCTGGATGGTTCCGAAGGTCAGGAGCTGGTGATGAAATTCGCCTTGCACTCTCCTGTTCCCACCCCTGTATCCTGTCTCTTTGAGGAAGTATATGTACATGTAGAGGATAATTATGCTCTGATCAAGGTACCTCTTTACGAGGAAGAGATGAAGTACTTCTATGCTGCCTACAAAGATTACTACTACCTTCCGGACGAAGATGTGGCACTGCACAAATCTGTTGCAAGCTTTGTTGATAAGGCACACAGAGTTCAGGCCAATGCCGCAAACTGCTATACCAAGAAATATTCTCTCTACCTGAAACAATGGGGGGATTTTATGTTGCCGGTATTTAAACGTTCGTATGAAGACGACAACTTGTATTTCGAATTGACCGATGACATGAAAAAAGATCGGGATTTATTCTCGCTGTATGCGTACCATATTTTGAGCAC
>CALZKI010000116.1 GCA_945787995.1 uncultured Lachnospiraceae bacterium
TATATAGTTATGGCTACGTTTACTTTTGATTTACTGTTCACCCTTCAGTGCGTTAACAGCATCAATAATTTCCTGACTGGCTTTGGTATCACGCTGCACAAAATCAGGCACACGACCCTTGAAAAATCTGAAATAATAGGTCTGCCCGGATTCAAAGGAGATGTTCTCTCCCCCCTTCAATAATACGGTGATCTCATAGTCATAATCGATCTTATGATCGGATAGACCGTCTCGTAATCCATCAGCAGTCGCAGCTTCCAGAATTTCCTGCAGAAGGGCAGGATCCTCGTATTCCGCTTCGCTTACTACATCATCATAGAAGTATTCTACCGGTTTCGCTTCTGCTCCAAGTCCGGAATCAGAAGAATAATTATTCAAATCAGTCAGAAGGTCTTCATGATAATTGGTCACTTTTATAGCCTGCACATCATCCACAGTCAGCTTCCGATCCGTATCAACGCCAAGTTTTTGCAGTACACCTATGGTATTGTCAAAACCATCGTAAATGTAGAAGGATAACCATGCGTAGGATCGAAAACTCAATTCCAATTGTGCTATGGGCTGTTTTCCGTTCAGCACAGAAGAAATCTTCAATCCTTTCATATCTTTGATCCAGGCGTCACTCAGTTCCTGCGGGGAAGAAATCGCCAGGTTCTGGGAGCTGAAGCCGTTGGTATAAGTGACGGTTCTTAATGAATCCTCCTGCAGCTCCTCCATATGTGCCAGCTGGTAATTGCCTTCAATATACTCCGGCGTACTATATACCCTGTCAATAAAGGACCAGGACAATTCATCCGCAAAATCTATGTAGACCACTCTGGCAATCTCTCTGCCGTCCTTTAATCGATACAGAACAGACACCTCATGACAGTTTTCCAGATCATCAGGCTTTACAGACAACGTCTTATTGGCCAATGCACAGATTGCTTCTGTATCCGTCAGGAACATGTGCTCTCGTAAGAATTCGCCGTCACTGATCCACTTTCTGGTTCCGTTTTCGTATTTCCAATGGTCATTAGAGGACAGATACTGAGGATCATATACCAGGAAGGACTCAATCTGTTCCGGTTTTGGCACATAGGAATCAAAATGGAATACATCGAACCGGTAGATTCCCAGAATTGCCAGTGCCACCACCATAGCTACAATCGTAGGGGTCAGATGACAGTAGAAGGAACGGATATCTTCTTCAAAGATAGCTTCCAGCACAAATCCCACCAGCAATGCGGTGATTGCAATCGTAGCCGCCATCAATATCACATTTTTCTCCGTCAGATCATATGCAAAGTATCCAGCCAGCAAAGAAAGAGGAATCAAAAGCAAAATCTTCAGTATGGGTCTGGAGGAAGTAAATACCACTGCTTTTCCTGCAGCCTCTGCAGGACGCTTCATAAACAATTTGAAGCCAACATAGGTCATAACAGCACCTAACACAACCCAGACCACCACATAAGGCATCAGAATTTTCAACACTTCCCCAAGATTTCTGATAGAAGAAACCTGGTTCGGCCCATTCAGTACCATAGACAGATAGGAAGAATAGTTGGACAGAATGGTTTCTGTCTTGCTTCCCAAAGAGCCGGTGGCACGCTCAAAGAAACCGAACTTATAGGAGGATAAGATCAATTCTTTCCAGACAGCAACATAGAACATCAGACACACTGAACCAAGAATGGAAAACAGTGCATTACCGGTCATCATAACCGCCACAATCACCATGCTGTATACTGCAAAGAAAAATCCACTGGTAAACAGGTAGGAAATCAATGCTCTGCCAAAAATTCTGGGAATAATGGCTCCCTGAAACAATGCAATCAGCAGAGACAACAATAAGCTGGCAAATGAAGTGACAAAATATATCAGCAGTCCATTGCCATAAATGATCCGGAATCTTTTCTTCATGGAAACCGGTACACTGTAATACATATCTTCTTTTCTTCTGTTATACAGGAAAGAAAAGCCCTGCATGGCAATCAGAACAGCAAAAACACAGGCCATAAAAACGGGATATACGGAAAAACACAGTGCATCGTTGGTTGCCTGCTGCATCTGATTTTTGAAAATCAGTTCACTTGCGTATTCGCCACTACCGAATCTGGCCTGAATACGGCTGTAATACATGATCAGGACAGTGGGATAAACCAGCAGCTGTCCCAATAAAGCAAAAATACAAATGGTCATTCTGCGTTTCATATTTTCGGCTCTGTTAGCCCAAAATGAGTTTTTTGATGTCATAACCCACAACCTCCGTTTCGCTGATAAAGATTTCTTCCAGAGACAATGGCAAAGCCTCAAAGAAAATGGTATCTACGGTAGCAAATCTTGCCATGATCTCTTCTCTGGATGCTCTTACGGTAATGGTATGTAAAGAACCTCTCTTTTCATCCTTTAACACATCCACACCCTCCAATGCCTGCTGCAGATCTTCTTCCCTGCTCATAACACATTGGATTTTCTGAATGTTGCACTTCATATCCTCCAGATCCTTGGACAACAGTACGCCGCCCTTATGCAACAGTCCTACATAGTCACAGATATCTTCCAATTCCCGCAGATTATGTGAAGCAATGATGGGCGTCAGGCCTCTCTCTTCCATTTCTTTGGCCATCAGCGACTTTACGCCCTGACGCATAACCGGATCCAATCCGTCAAAGGTTTCATCGCAGATCAGATATTTGGTCTTTGCACTGATCCCAAGAATCAATGCAAGCTGCTTTTTCATTCCTTTGGAAAAGGTGGATATCTTTCTGTTTTTGTCCAGATCAAACTTCTCCAGAAGGCTGTAGAAATAGTCTTTGTCAAAGCTTTCATAAACACTGCTGTAATACTTCTCCATATCCACCGGTTTCGCACTGGTGAAAAAATAAGGCTCATCAGCGATAAAAAAGATTCTTTTCTTTGCCTCCGGATTATCCCATATAGGCATATCATCCACAGCAATCGTTCCTTCATCCGGCTTTAGAACGCCGGTGAGCATACGAAGTACGGTAGATTTTCCGGCACCGTTTGTTCCGATCAGGCCAAACACACCACCCTCTTTGATTGTCACACTGACATGATCAACGGCAGTGATATCATCAAAATATTTCGTCAGTTTATGTATCTCGATCATTGCTTGTTCCTCTCATTCTATGTCACATCTTTCATTGCAACCGAATTTCTATGTTTCTATGTTTTTATAGTGCTCTCAACCGCACTGCTATGTGTCCAGTTCCCGCAACAGCACAATCAATTCCTCCAGGGAAACGCCGTACTCCAGGGCTTCTATCGCTTTCTCTTTTACGGCTTCTTTCAAATCACTCATGCGATTATCTAACAGTCTGTCACTCTCTGCTACAAAGTTACCGCGACCTTTCACCACATAGATGTATCCCTGCCGTTCCAGCTCCGCGTATGCTTTTTGAATGGTATTGGGATTAATAGACAATTCCATTGCCAGGTTCCTCACAGAAGGCATCTGCTCATCCGGCTTCAGAATTCCCTTAAGAATCATGGTTTTGAATTTCTCTACAATTTGCTCATAGATTGGTCTGGTATCTTTATAGTCTATGATGATCATACGAAACCTCTTACTTTCCAACCGGTGTACCGGGGATGGAAGGACAACCCTATAGTGTGTGAAACTGTATCTGTTCCATCCCTGTTTTAACTGTACTAGTATCTGTAGTACAGTATAGTACACCTCATACACTCTGTCAACAGATGAATTCATATTTCATTTGAAGTTTTTAGATCCATGCAGATATTTCGTAAAGCAGACATCCCGCTTGCATGGATATTAGAAAAGAAAAACCCCTTGCAGAAGGAACCTTTGTTCTCCTTGCAAGGGGTCTGTTTCTATAGTATAAGCATCCGGTTATTATGCCGGTATTTTCTGTCCCTATAGGCTTATCCTGCCACTCTTATGGGTTTATTTTACCAACAGGGATTTACCTGTCATTTCTACAGGCTGTTCCATGCCCATCAGTTCGATGATTGTGGGAACGATATCTGCCAGGCAGCCGCCCTCACGAAGCTTGTAGGAAGGATCTGCATTCACAAGAATGAAAGGAACAGGATTTGTTGTATGTGCTGTAAAAGGTGCACCAGTCTCATAGTCAACAAGCTGCTCTGCATTGCCGTGGTCGGCACAGATGAACATAACACCGTCTACTTCCTTCAATGCTTCTACTGCTTTTCCTACGCACTCGTCCACTGCTTCGATAGCTTTGATGGCAGCTTCCTCCACGCCTGTATGTCCAACCATATCCGGATTTGCAAAGTTAATGATGATCACATCATATTTGCCGGATTTGATTGCATTTACAAGCTGATCACATACTTCATAAGCACTCATCTGAGGCTTCAGGTCATAGGTTGCCACGTCCTTAGGAGAGTTTACAAGGATTCTGTCTTCTCCTTCGTTTGGCTCTTCCACACCGCCGTTAAAGAAGAAGGTAACGTGTGCATATTTTTCTGTTTCAGCGATACGAGCCTGTTTCATGCCCTTTGCAGCAAGCCATTCGCCGAAGGTATTGGTCACTGCAATCTTATGGAATGCAACTTCTTTGTTGGGAATGGTAGGATCATAATCGGAGAAGCATACATATTTGATGTTCAATCTCTTGCCTCTGTCAAAGCCTTTGAAATCATCGTCGCAGAAGCTTCTTGTGATCTCACGTGCTCTGTCAGGTCTGAAGTTATAGAAAATAACGGAATCACCATCTTTAATAGTTGCCACAGGAGCACCGTTTTTCATGACAACGGTAGGTTTTACAAATTCATCTGTCTCTCCTCTGTCATAAGATTCCGCTACTGCAGCTACAGCACTTGCTGCCTGCAGACCTTCTCCCTTAGTCAGGGCATTATAAGCAAGCTGCACGCGGTCATAGTTGTTATCCCTGTCCATTGCATAATAACGACCGCACACGGAAGCCACTTCACCCACACCAATCTTAGCCATCTCTGCTTCCAGATCTGCTACAAAATCCTTACCGCTTGCAGGAGGTGTGTCACGACCGTCTAAGAAAGCATGCACATAAACCTTGGAGAGGTTGTTTCTCTTTGCCAGTTCTAACAATCCGTAAAGATGTGTGTTATGGCTGTGTACACCGCCATCTGACAAAAGACCGAACATGTGAAGCGCACTGTCGTTTGCTTTGCAGTTTTCTACAGCAGACATAAGTGCAGGATTTTCAAAAAAGGTACCGTCCTGAATTTCTTTCGTAATTCTGGTAAGCTCCTGGTAAACGATACGTCCGGCACCCATGTTCAGATGACCTACTTCAGAGTTACCCATCTGCCCTTCAGGAAGGCCAACAGCCATACCACTGGCGTTACCTTTTACCCATGGATATTCAGCCATTAATTTGTCAATGTTAGGTTTCTTTGCCTCAGCGACAGCATTGTGCTCTCCTTTTTCGTTTAAGCCAAAGCCGTCCAAAATCATTAATACTGCAGGTTTTTTGCTCATGTTTTCTCTCGCTTTCTATAAAATTATCTTATTTATACATTACCTTTTATAACAATTCAGGTGGCAAATAACGGAAGCATTTCTCCGATCAATTCATTTACCGCAAATAGTATACACTAAATGCTTCATCTGTTCAACCAACAAAATCACACACTTCTTTGATACGTAAAATCACTCATTTCTATCTTCAAAATCATTTTCTTGCATTACATCCATCGCAGAATCGCCAGTAATGTACCGTCCTCCACCGATATAGTCGGTTCTGTTCCAATGATTTCATTACTGATTCCCACCGGATAATCTGATGAGATAACGACATCCTCAATATCATACTTCATGTTTTTTATTGTAACGCCTTTGGCATCGCCGCCCATTGCAAACAAAGATAAATAGGCAGGTCCCTTTTCTCCCAGTGTTACTGTTTCATTCTGTATCAAAAACACCATGCAGTCTTTATCCAGAAGATATCCTTTTGCCCCGCGATTCTTCAAGTATAAAAGGGTCTGCAGATTGGCTAATGTATGTTCCATTCTGGGACCGCCCAGAGCTCCGTAGATATGAAAGCTCCGATATCCCTTGTCCAGTCCCACCTTCACCGCAGCCAAAGTATCCGTATCGTCCTTTTGTACAGGCAAAGTAATACGTTGTTCCTGCGGCACCTGCTGTATGATTTCCAGATACTCCGGTTCCACCGAATCAAAATCTCCAAGCACCAGATCGGGCTGTAAACTCTGCTCCAGGCAATAACGGAATCCTCCGTCCACAGCAATCAGATAATCCCCATCCTGCTTTTCTATTTCCAGTGGTTCATAAGAACCGGCACACATCAAAATACACTTTGCCATAATAGTTCCATTTCTTTCCTATAAGTTCAATAATGCATACAGCACTTTTAACAG
>CALZKI010000117.1 GCA_945787995.1 uncultured Lachnospiraceae bacterium
GCATGATGCCCATTTTGTTTTCCTTTGCCTGTTCCATCTTTCTATCCTCTCTATCTATGTCAGTATTTCCTGAATAATCATCCTGCCTTGTCAACAATAGGTCACAGATCTTGTCGTAAATCTCATTTCTATTCCCGAATATGGATCAGTCACTTTCATTCCCGAATTGACATTTCCTACACCCTGTAGTACAACAAGAAATAAGGACGTTATTTTCGTGCACGTTTCGGACGTTAGCCGAAGGATCTATTGTATATACAGTAGTCGCATTAGGCACACGATAGGCGTCCTTCCTTTTTATCGATATTCTTTTTTGTTAAGATTTGTGAGACACTTTTGAGACATTATGGTTTAATGAAACCACATGAGATATTAATTTTCATTTACTTCATGCCTACTTTTGGTTTTAAAGGCAAAAATAGAAAAGACCGATTAGCCTTGATTTCACTAGGCTTTTCGATCTTTCCTGTAATGAGGCATCGGGGATTCGAACCCCGGACAACTTGATTAAAAGTCAAGTGCTCTACCGACTGAGCTAATACCCCATATGAAACTGGGCTAGCTGGATTTGAACCAGCGAATGCAGGAGTCAAAGTCCTGTGCCTTACCGCTTGGCGATAGCCCAATAATCAACAACACAAAGCTGTGCAACTCCGCACGTCCCTATAAAAAAAGAGGGTGGGTAAAGGGACTCGAACCCTTGGCCTCCAGAGCCACAATCTGGCGCGCTAGCCAACTGCGCCATACCCACCATCATAGTGAAACGCCGTCTGTCGATGCAAGGTCATCCTTTTTTCAAAAGACTTCGTTTCAGTGTGCCCAAAGGGATTCGAACCCCCGACCCACGGCTTAGAAGGCCGTTGCTCTATCCAGCTGAGCTATGGACACAGAAGCGGGTGATGGGAATCGAACCCACGTATCCAGCTTGGAAGGCTGGTGTTCTACCATTGAACTACACCCGCATATTAAATAATAATATGATTATTCTATTGTAAGTCGGGGTGACAGGATTCGAACCTGCGACCCCCTGCTCCCAAAGCAGGTGCTCTAGCCAAGCTGAGCCACACCCCGAGACAACGTTTCGTTGCGCTTTTTCTTGTCCGCTTCGTCACAAGCAAGACTTATTATATCGAAATAGGCTTTTTCTGTCAACACTATTTTTCATTTTTTTCGACTGGTTCTTTGTCTATTTCTCACATCTGCATTTGGGATTATTTGGTTAAATATAACAAATCTCGTAAGACAGTTCCGACTTCTCATTGATTTCCATCAACACATAGGATTGTCGCCTTCCCTCTTGCCTGGGAAAGGAAATACTACCCGGATTGATAAAGAGAATGCCGCTGTCCCATTTGGCAACGGGTTTGTGGGTATGTCCATAGAAAACGATATTAGCGCCTCTGCTGATGGCTTCCTGTTTCAAATACTCCAGTTCAAAAGAGCAATGGTATGTGTGTCCGTGGGTCAGAAAAGCCTTATAGTTCCCCATCATAAATTCCGTTTCTCTTGGAAGAGAGGAAAAAAAGTCATTATTTCCTGTGACCATATGGCATTCACAGTTGGCAGCAAGGGACAATTTGGTTTCACTGCCTTCCACGTCACCACAATGGATAAACATATCAAAGGGTCCTCTATGTTCCAATAAAGCAAGGCATAGTTCATCATGCCTGTGGGTATCACTTACAACCAGTATCCTCATTCTATCTTCCTATCTATCTCTAATCAGATATCCTTATTGCTACAAATCAATTGATGTACTCTCTTAGCAGAACCTTCATCTTCTCTAACGCACTGCCTCGGTGGCTGATGGCATTCTTTTCATCATCAGTTAGTTCCGCCGTGGTCTTCCCCAGCTTTGGAACATAGAAGATCGGGTCATATCCAAACCCATTTTCTCCCCGCTCTTCATACCCGATTATGCCCTCGATCGTTCCTTCCGTATGTAGCACGGTGCCGTCCGGCAAAGCAGCTGCAATAGCACACACAAAGTGGGCTGTTCTTTTCTCATCAGGAACACCTTCCAATCGATCGATCAGGTTTTGATTCTTGATCCGATAAGAAGTATCCTCTCCCAAATAGCGAGCTGAATATATTCCCGGTTCTCCATTTAGCGCATCAATAACCAGCCCTGAGTCGTCGGCCAGTACAATAGCGTCAGTATGGGCTCCGATTGCTGTCGCTTTGATCTGGGCATTTTCTGCAAACGTAGTGCCGTTCTCGTCCACATCTATCTGAATGCCTTCTTCCTTCATAGATACAATATCCACATTCAAGTCTGCCAGAATCTTTTTGACTTCACGCAGTTTTCCCTGATTGCCTGTGGCAAATACTATTTTCGTCATGTCTCTGTTTTCCTTTTGTTATTCCATTTTTTCATATGCTGCCAGAACAGCGTTGCTGATTCCTTCTGCGATTTTCTGTCGATACTGTGCTTCACAGAGCAATGCATATTCCTGTGGGTTTGTCCTGTAGCCGGCTACCAGACAGGCGGCGGGAACCGGGATATTTTCCCACGAGGAGGGTTGCGTGCTGTTATCTATCCCCAGCACTTTGCCCTCTATCGCCATCGTCACCTGATGTTCCAGAATATCTGCCAGCATAACGTTTGTTATGCCCGGTGTAAAATAAGTTCCATCATATTGCACTTTTGTTCCAAGGACCTGCGCATCCCGGTCTTCGTCAAGGGTTATGCCAATCAGCATGTCCGGGTAAATATTACCTGCCAAATCAGCTATGTTGCATTCCTGCTCCGCAGCCTGTTCTTTTCTCGACAAATACACCTTTATGTCCTTCTCTTCCAGAAGGTTCTTGGTCTTAGTGGCAATATCCCATGTTATATCACTATGTCGAATACCCGGATCCAGGATAACTATCTTATCATATTTGTCTTTGGGGCGATTCAAAGAAATAGTCAACTGCTTTTTCTCATATTTGGTGGATATTTCGTAGATTCTATCCATATCAAACCGGATATGAAGCCCGTCTTCCTCCATATGATAGAACGCATCACGAACCTGCATTTTATTTCCGGATATGACAATATCCTTATAAAAATCACTTTTTGCACCCGCTATCTGCACAATAATCTGATTACTTAGATAGCGATTCTCAGCTGTGATCTGTGTAGAGGCTACGGTTCCATCCAAAGGAATTCCTATCTCACCGGATTCGTCGCCTTTCTGTAGGATCAGATAACTTTCTCCGGGTGCTTCCTCACAAGCAGTTTCTCTCTGCTGTTGCTGCACCTCATCCTGCGCCAACTCCATCACTTTCACAGTAGTGTATCTCTCAAATCGTATCAGAAACAGGAAAACCAGCAGCGCAATCACAGAGAGTGCGACAGCAGACCACTTCATAAATCGATTTTGATCTTCCTTTTTGTCCTGCATGGTGCTTACTCTTTCCTCTCTGTATCCTTTGTTATCAGTGCTCAAGCCCTACTATTTTCAGGAATTCACATCTCTTGTTCCTATTGTTATTTATACCAATACTTTGTCTGTTCTGGGCGGTTTCGGACCCATATACTGATAGAAGTAGGTTTTCATCATACCATTGTATATTTTCCTGTTTTTATCTGCTTTACGCCCGATATCTTTCTCCGCCTGCTCATGGGATGTGATCACATACATAGACCAACTGTCCAGTGCCTTGTATCTCTCTCCCAAAGCGTGATAAATCGGCTGGATGCTCTTTTTATCCTCCAGTCGCTCACCATAGGGTGGATTTGTAATGATAAAACCATACTTCTTCGGGTGAGATAATTCCGCAACCGGCCGCTTCTGGAAATGAATCATATGATCCACCCCTGCCAGTTTCGCATTTTCTCTGGCAATTGCTACCATTTCTTTGTCAATATCATACCCCTGAATATCCACCTGGATGTTCATATCTATTTTGCTGTCAGCTTCGTCAATTGTCTCATACCATGCTTTTTTGGCAATCAAATGGGTGTAATTCTCCGCCAGGAATTCTCTGTTCATGCCCGGTGCAATGCCGGCCGCCATCATTGCTGCCTCGATTGGAATGGTTCCGCTTCCGCAAAAGGGATCTACCAGAATCCGGTTCTTATTCCATGGTGTCAGCATAATCAGTCCGGCAGCCAGGTTTTCTGCGATGGGAGCCTTCGCAGTGAACTTGCGATACCCTCTTTTATGCAGCGATTCGCCGGTTGTATCCAGGCCAACCGTAACCACATCTTTCATAATAAAGACGCGGATAGGGAAAGCATCTCCGTCTTCCGCAAACCAGGTTTCATGATAGGTCTGCTTCATACGCTCTACCATGGCTTTCTTCATAATGGATTGAATATCGGAAGGACTGAACAATTTGCTTTTTACACTGGCAGCCTTTGCCACCCAGAATTTGCCGTTTCGCGGAATAAACTCTTCCCAGGGCAGCGCAAGTGTCCCCTGAAACAACTCCTCAAAGGTCTCCGCCTTAAAACTGCCAATCTTTATCAAAATTCTTTCAGCCGTTCTCAAAAAAATATTCGCACGGCAGATGGCCGATTCGTCTCCCCAAAAAGAAACGCGTCCATCTTCCACTGCGGATATTTCCAAACCCAAATCTGAAATTTCTCTTTTTAATACCGCCTCCATACCGAAATGGCAAGGCGCAATCAATTCATATTTACTCATGGATTCATTGTAAAATGGGACAACCGGAGTGTCAAGATATGTACAACAACAGGGGCACCGGATATGTACAACAGAAGCATCAAATATGTACAATAATGGCGCCCAAAACGCACAACAACAGGGGCACCGGATTTTCTCTGATGCCCCTGCCTTCTCAGTTTCTTTCAGATTGGATTAGTAATTGTCTTTGCAATCCTTACCTGTGCTGTTCTTTGAAGTACTGTTCTTTGTGTTTGTGTACTTATCCTGTTCCTGCTTATCTTTTCCTTTTGTGTTCTTTGCATCCTGTGCATTCTTGCTGTTTGTGTCAAATTCGTTTTTTGCCATTTTTATGTCCTCCTAACAATAGAGTTGTTACAGGCATAGTATGAGCAAAAAAGAAAGACCTTATTCATGATAAAATATCTTTGTTTTGAAAAGAAAACATTTTTTTATCGCAAAATTAAATTTTGGACTTGATATATTTTTATATTTGTGTTTATAATGCTTGTGTAAATAAAGTAGTCCCCTCTTCTTTATTTACACACCCTTATATATTTATTATTTATACTCCCCCTCAATAGACCATTTAGCAATAAATGGTCTATTTATTTTTCACAATATTCAGTCCCGGTTCCATTACACTTCTACTTTCCCCTGAACACCTGTATCACAAGAATAATGCACAGTACCGGAAGCAAGATCGGTAGGATCAGTGATAAAATAGAAGCCGCAACACCAAGAATCAAAACAAAGATGGTTCCAAAAATGATCCACCATACCCATCCCGGCATCTTTACAATAACCTGTAATGCTTTTTCTTTAAACCTATTCCAATAGACTTTGCATTTGTCGCTCTGATAGTGTGAACCGCTACCTTCTGCTTCATATATATCCGAATAAGTTGCTCCGCCTGTTCTGTTGGCAGAGTCAATAATACTCTTCGCCAATAATCTGGGTTCCCCCAGTTCTTCAATTACTTCCCATTCAAACTTTCCGTTTCTCACCTGCGAACTAATATAGTCATCATAATACCTGATATGACTCTGCACATCTCCGGATGTCAGTGCACCGGACAAGGATCTTTCCAATTTCGATAAAAATTCTGTCTTATTCACTGCATATCCTCCAATTACAATTGATCCATTCCAAAACCATCTTCCAGTTTTTTCTTATACGTTTCGGGTGCCTCCAGCAATCTTCCCATCATGAGAAAAGAACGCAGCACCATATCTTCTTTCATACAGAAAATAGGATTTTTCCCAAGGTCGTTTCTTACATTATACATATCAATCTGTTTCACATAAAGGTCTATTAATGTATATCCTTCTACATTCATTTTACCCATAAGAGAACGATTTACTATAAAGTAAACAAATTCCTCATAGAGTTCATCATTTTGGAGCATATACCCCCACAGTTCGTCACACCATGAATCCTTTTCGTTGCAATAGTCACATAAGTTCTGCAACATGCCGTATACTTTAATTTTTGATCCGTCTAAAACGATGTTTGCCATTTATACTGTACCCAGCCTATTCCTATGTATACTATATCAGATTATACATCTTTCCTTGCCCGGTGTATAGGGTTGGACGTGTTATGATAGCAGAGTGAT
>CALZKI010000118.1 GCA_945787995.1 uncultured Lachnospiraceae bacterium
GTGAAGAAGTGGAAACCGGAATATGAAGATGTTGCACATGCAGCAGAAACATATCATGTTTCCATGCAGGAAGTTATCCAAAGTATCCGTGAAAATCCACATTCCACCGAATAAAAATATATTCCCCGGAAGATATAAAGTTATTCGTTCCGGGGAATAGTGGAATATATGAATATGAGATATTCTTTAGTATATCGCTGTAATGTCTTTTAGCTCATCTTTTTCTACCCGGAAACTCCATAGAGAGTGACCGGGGATTCGATGTTCTGTCATGTAATAGGTTCCGTTTATCTCCGAAATATAGTAAGGTGTACCGCCACCTACAAAAGAATCGTAGATATCTTCGTAGTCACCGGAAATCAAATCCTTCAAATCTTTTGCCCGAATAATGGTTGCAAAGTCCTGATTTCCCGTAATATCTGTAGAAATGGTTAGATAATACATGTTATCTATTTTCGTCAGCTGAATCATGCCGGCCAATTCTGCAGGAACGGGGTATTCCTCTAAAATCGTGAAATCAGAAAGCTTTGCACGGATAATGGTGCTGTTGCCGGAAACAAAGTAGACCTCGTCATCCATTATGGTGAAAGAACGGACGTAAATATTATCCAGCTTGTTCATCTTTCTGATCTCCATCAACTTGACAGGAGTATAGTAAGACCCTTCCGCATCCGGAGTTCCGTCAACTAATGTATTTTCAGCCGAGGCTCGATGGGACAAAACTCCATCGGCCAGAGTTCTCTCAGATGAATCCTCTTCAGCCACATCTTCTCTTTGGAACAGATACATTTCCCCTGTCATGGAACTCCATACATAGAAGGTACGATCCGCCTCGTTGTATTGAATGAAATGAGGTCGGGAACCGATGGAATCAAAGGTCTGTGTTATCAGAA
This sequence comes from uncultured Lachnospiraceae bacterium, assembly GCA_945787995.1. Lineage (GTDB taxonomy): Bacteria > Bacillota > Clostridia > Lachnospirales > Lachnospiraceae > Acetatifactor. Next base: position 894 of record CALZKI010000118.1, read on the forward strand.
AATGATCCTCGTATTTTTCATACACCACTACACGGTGATTTTCCGTGTCATCCACCAGATACACAGTACCGTCACTTGAGATGGTGTGAGGCATGGCCAATTCCCCGGGCAACACGTTCCATTGCCAAATGGGATCCTCCAGATTGTCATGGTAGATCACCTGATTGTGATAGCAATCCACCAGAAAATAGGTATCACCGATCTTGTTGATATATGTGGGAACACACAGATCACCGTAGGTATTTGCAATAGGAAAGGCATCATCTTCAGCGGCCGCCTTCTGCAGATCTTCGTGAACAATCGTCTTCGTTTTTTGAGCCAGTGAGGAGGGATCCGAAATAATCGTCACCCCATTGTCAGCGGATACTGAATCTTCTGTGTCTGATGGGGAATCGATGGAGTTTTCTATAGCAGAGACGCTTTGGGAAGGAATGTGGGAATTGCTGCACCCTGTGAGGCAGATTGCAGGTGCAAAACCACCAAAAAAGCACACAAAAATAAAAGCAAGATTTAATTTATGACAATTTTTCAAGAATAATTCGTTGGATTTCATAAGTATTGTAGCGTGATGGCCGTCAAAAGGAGCCTGGTTCACACTTTCCTCCAAAAACCATTTAAGCATATTCCACCACTACTATGCAATACTGTTAGTCAAAAAAGAAAGGAATAAATAGCACATGTTTTTATATAAGGTAAAAATCTACAACTTCGACGGTGAAGGCTACTTTTATATGGGAAAAGGGAAACTGGGTACAAGACAGGGAATTTGTACGATTGTGATTCCCAGAAGGTTTGATCGGAAAGCCATGACCAACCAATATCTTCTGGTACCTGATTTTTTTTACCGTGTGCGGCACAAAAATGAAAATGTTGTAGTTTGCATGGGTGAAACCAGGAAACGAACTGTTCTGGAGAAAAATATAGAAATATCCATGGGGTAAGAAGAGAATATCGGATACGGAAGTGGTATCAGAGTGGTTGAAAATATGGTATAGTAGGTTGTAAGTACGGAAATCGGCAATGTTGTATGGAAAGCGATGGGAGGAACAGGATGGCATCCATTTCAGTCGTTATGATTGTGAAAAACGAAGAGCGCTGTCTGCGTGATTGCTTGGACAGTTTGAAGCATATTGCAGATGAGATTGTTGTGGTGGATACAGGATCTACTGATCAGACCAAGGCCATCGCCGGAGAATTTACAGACAAAATATTTGATTTCGTGTGGACCGGCCGCTTTTGTGATGCCAGAAATTTTGCTTTTTCCAAGGCCTCCTGTGAATACATATACAGTGCCGATGCAGACGAGTATCTGGATGAGGAGAATCGCAGAAAACTGCAGATTTTGAAAGAAGCACTTGTGCCTGAAGTGGAAATTGTCCAGATGTATTATACCAACCAGTTGGAATATGGCACGGTATATAACTTTGATAAAGAATTGCGTCCCAAATTATTCAAGCGGTTAAGGGAGTTTACCTGGATCGAGCCAATCCATGAAACGGTAAGGCTGGAGCCGGTGGTGTTTGACAGTGAGATAGAGATTATTCATAGGCCTGCAGCGTCTCATGCAACCAGAGACCTGGAATACTTTGAACGGTTGATTTTGCAGGGAGAGGCATTATCCGGCAGGCTCCATGGGTTTTATGCCAGAGAAGTCTTCATGCTGGGAGATCAGGAACATTTACAGAAAGCAATTCCTTATTTTGAGGCCTATGTGTCAGAGGAACATAATGAGGATTCTCTGAAAGAGGCCTTCTGCGTGCTTGCAAAAGCAGGGTATGAACTGGAAGACGATGGGCTTTTTTACAAATATGCCATGAAAGCAGTAACACTTGGAGGCTGCGCAGAGATATGTACTCTGCTGGGTGAATATTATTATAAGAAAAAGGATTTTACAGAGAGTTACCTTTGGTTTTATAATGGTGCCTATGAGACGGAAAGCATTCTGGACGTGAGATACCATGAGACGTTTCCTGTAGAAGGAATCGAAAAGTGTACGAGGAGAATACAATGATGAAATGGGAAGAAAATGTTCGTAAGGTGGTGCCTTATGTGCCCGGCGAGCAGCCAAAGGATAAGAACGTGATCAAGTTGAATACCAACGAGAATCCGTATCCCCCTGCTCCCGGGGTGGAAGAACTGATGAACACTATGACATATCAGGATTTTCGCCTGTATCCGGATACGGATGCAACAGAGCTGACCAAAAGTCTGGCAAAATTCTATGGCGTAAGAGAAAGTCAGATTTTTGTCGGCGTAGGCTCTGATGATGTGCTTGGAATGGCATTTATGACCTTCTTTAATAATACAGAAAAGCCAGTTCTGTTTCCTGATATCACATATTCTTTCTATGATGTGTGGGCGGACCTGTACAGAATTCCTTACAAGCAGATTCCGCTGGATGAAGACTTTCATATTCGAAAGGAAGATTATCTGATCGAGAATGGTGGCATCATTTTCCCTAATCCCAATGCGCCTACAGGTGTGTTGGAGTCGGTAAACGACATAGAAGATATTGTAAAGGCAAATCCCGAAAGTGTAGTCATTATCGACGAAGCGTACATTGACTTTGGCGGTCAAAGCTGTTTGCCCCTGGTAGAAAAATATGAAAATCTGATGGTGGTTCAGACTTTTTCCAAATCCCGGTCCATGGCCGGCATGCGTATCGGTTTTGCAATCGCAAACGAGAAGATGATCGATTATCTGAAAGCGGCAAAATTTTCCTACAACTCATACACGATGAACATGCCCTCTCTGATCATGGGCGTTGCTTCGGTGGAGGACAAAGCGTATTTTGAACAGACCTGTGAGAAGATCATCACCACAAGGGAATGGTTCAAAAAGGAAATGAAAGCTTTGGGATTTGTGTTCACGGATTCCTACAGTAACTTCCTGTTTGCAGAACATAAGAGTGTTCCGGCGAAAGAGATTTTCGATAAATTGAAAGAAAAGAAAATATATGTGCGTTATTGGAACAAGGCGCGCATAAACAACAGATTGCGCATCACCATCGGAACAGATGAGCAGATGCAGCAGCTGATAGAAGCATTAAAGGAGATTGTATAACATGTTAGTTAAATATTTATTGGTATTCTTTATTTCTATGGTTCCTCTGATCGAATTAAGAGGTGCGATTCCTTACGCAATCGGTTTTGGCCTTCCGCTGTTGCCTTCTTACATTATTGCGATCATCGGAAACATGCTTCCCATGCCCTTCATTTTCTTCTTTGCAAGAAAGGTACTGGAATGGGGACAGGACAAACCGGTCATTGGCAAATTCTTCAGTTGGTGTCTGGAGAAGGGGCACAAGGGCGGTGAAAAACTGCAGCAGAAAGCAGGAAGAGGGTTGTACTGGGCATTATTCCTGTTCGTAGGTATTCCCCTTCCCGGTACAGGTGCCTGGACCGGAACGCTTGCAGCCAGCATTCTGGATATGGATTTCAAAAAGAGCGTAGGTGCGGTTGTAAGCGGTGTTGTGCTTGCGGGCGTTATCATGGGTATTGTAAGTTTCCTTGTAAAAGCAGTTGTTATCTAGAAAGCGTTTTACTGGATTGGTATAAGATATGAGCGAAGCCTATACTAGTTTTGCCGCTGTATACGATACATTTATGGATGAAACACCTTACGCGGAATGGTGTGAATACCTGGCAGAATTATTAAATGAATATGGTATGATTCAGCTTCCGGAAGATGAAAATCTTCGAACGGAAGCTAATTGCATTTTAGACCTGGGATGCGGCACCGGCGTGCTGACAGAGATGCTGGCGCAAAAAGGTTACGATATGATCGGTATCGATAACTCTGTGGAAATGCTGGAACTTGCCCGGGAAAGAAAGGAAGAGGCAGGCTCTGATACCCTGTATTTGTTGCAGGATATGAGAGAGTTTGCTTTATATGGCACGGTTGGTGCGGTGATCAGTGTGTGTGACAGTGTGAATTATCTTTTGGAAGAAGAGGATCTGCTGGCGTGTTTTAAACTGGTCAACAATTACCTGTATCCAAAGGGATTGTTTATCTTTGATTTCAATACGACATATAAATACGAAGAAATCATTGGTGATACAACCATTGCCGAGAACCGGGAAGATTGCAGCTTTATCTGGGACAACTATTATGATCCGGAGAGTCGTATCAATGAATACGATCTGACCCTTTTTGTGCGGGATGAAGGATCCGGATTATATGAAAAGTTTGAAGAGACCCATTATCAGAAAGGCTATACGCTAGATTGCATGAAACAGTTGGTGGAAAAGGCAGGATTGGAATTTGTCACAGCGATGGATGCGGATTCCCATGAAGCAGTTACAGAAGAAAGCCAGCGTGTGTATGTGATTGCCAGAGAATGCGGGAAGTAATTGAGAAAACTGATACAATGTATAAAAGAAAGGACGACACATCATATGTCAGACTATATTGTTAGAGCAACTGCTGCAGATCTGCAGATCCGTGCATTTGCAGCAACCACAAAAGAATTGGTAGAGTTTGCAAGGGCTTCCCACAATACAAGTCCCGTGGTTACGGCGGCTCTTGGCAGATTGTTAACAGCCGGTGCCATGATGGGATCCATGATGAAAGGGGAGAACGACAAGTTAACCTTACAGATTCTTTGCTTTGGACCTGTGAAAGGACTTACCGTCACTGCCGACTCCAAAGGAAATGTAAAGGGATTCGCAAAGGTTCCTCAGGCAATGATGCCACCAAGTGCTGTGGGTAAACTGGATGTGGGTGGCCTGCTGGGAGAAGGTTTCCTTCGGGTCATTAAGGATATGGGACTAAAGGAACCGTACAATTCCACCGTGAAATTGCAGACCGGCGAAATAGGAGATGACCTGACGTATTATTTCCAGGAATCTGAACAGGTAGCTTCCGGTGTAGGTGTGGGTGTGCTGATGAATCGGGACAACACTGTGAAACAGGCTGGCGGGTTTATCATTCAGTTGATGCCCTTTGCTACCGACGAAATCATAGACAAGCTGGAAGCAAATCTGGCTAAAATAACATCTGTTACAAAACTTTTTGAAGATGGCAATACGCCGGAACAGATTTTGGAAATTATCTTAGAAGGTATGAATCCGGTGATCACAGATACCATGCCTACTCAGTTTGTATGTAATTGCAGCAAGGACAAGGTAGAGTCTGCACTGATCAGTCTGGGAAAAGAAGAACTTACCAACATTGTGAATGACGGAAAAGAAGAGGAAGTAAACTGTCAGTTCTGTAATAAGAGTTATGTATTTCAACCGGCAGATCTGAAGGCTTTGCTGAAAAAAGCGCAGAGCAAATAA
>CALZKI010000119.1 GCA_945787995.1 uncultured Lachnospiraceae bacterium
GTCCGCTACGTTCTCAATAGAGCGAGAGCGTGTCTGCGTATGAACATGAAGCCCTGAGTAAGCACCTATGGCAGCCGGGGCTCTTTTTAGTTTTCTTTCAGTTGGTCTTCGTAATAGATGAGGAGCAGTTTGGTGACACGGTCATAGCTGGCCATGCCGTCTGCCACGCCACCCATCTTGATGGTAGCTTCGTTAAAGGAATCGGAATACTTCTTGACGGTCTCACTTGGAAGCACAGCATTCTTCTCTACCTGAGCCATGGCTTCCGGCGTAAGAAACTGGTTGTCAATCCGCACCTGTTTGCTGATTTGCGGTTTCGTACTGTAATACTCCGGTCCCACATTCTCGTAGAAAGCATTATCCACGTAATACAGAACACTTAGGATACCGCTGTATTGGAATTCCGGATTCTCACTTCGAATACAGGCAAGGTAAGCTAAGAAATTCGCTTCATCCTCCCTCATGACCCCTTTCACATGAGACAATTCATGGCAGAAGCAGGAAGGATAATTCATCCGGTACATTCTGTTGTTATAGTTGGCCTCCATGGAGAATGGGAAATAATAGCCCAGCATCCTGGATTGACTCATTAAGTCAGAGAACATCATAGGCTTCACTTTGGGATAAAAACCCTGTAGCTGCGGGAAGCAGTCTGCAATGCCAAGCATTGCCTTGCGTGCTTCCTCCTGCACATCCCCGTGAAACGCTACGGTTCCGTCTTCTTCTCTTTCTATACTCTTTGCCATCTGATTGGCTGTGACAACCAGCGTATCTCGTAATCGCTCCAATTCCGCTATCCGGAATTCATGATCGGATTCCATGATGGGTGTGCAACGGTTGATCATTGTCCAGTTTAAAGTCAGCAACAAAAGAACTGCCAGTAATACATCCAGCAGGAACCCGCTGAACTTTTTCATGGCAGTTCGTAGTTTCCTGCAGAACAATGCTCCCAACCAGCCAAACAGAAACATGATCAGAAGCAATATGCCCAGCACAATCATCCATTCTCCCACACTGCAGGGAAACAGACCGTTGAAACGAGCCAATGCTCCGGATAGATGTGGAAAAAGGTAAGCAGCATACCAATCGCAGACTACCGGCAGAAGGCAGAGCAGATTTCCAAGTACAACCATTCCGATGGTGACTGCCCTATACCACTTTCGTATTGTTTTTTTTACCCTATTCTTACTTGATTGTTGATATATCATAAAAAATTATCCACTATGCAGAACCACGTTCTTATCCCATAACGCTATTCCTAAAAGAATTCCTCTTTTATGAGTCTATACATAGTTCCAAACAGCTACAAAATGCTGATTATTCTGTTCCATTAACACAGTTCTCTCATCAGATAACGGGTATCCTCATCAATCATGGACAACATAACATCCGCCACCTGCGGATCAAACTGCGTTCCCTTGTTCTTCTCTATTTCTGCACGCACCTTCTCCTGCGGCATCACCTCCCGATAGGAGCGGTTGGAAGTCATGGCATCGTAAGCGTCCGCAACCGCTACCACCCTGGCGATCAACGGAATCTCTTCACCCTTGATGCCCTCCGGATATCCTTTTCCGTCATATCTTTCATGGTGGTATCTGGCACCCAGTTCGATGCCCGGCAGTTCTGTAATATTTTTCAAAATATCGTAACCTGCGATCGGATGTCTCTTAATCTGCTCATACTCTTCATCCGTCAGTCGTCCCTTTTTATTGATCACCTCATCCGGCACGCCGATTTTTCCCACGTCATGCAGCAATCCAATGTAAAATACTTCCTGCTGCCGTTCTTCAGACTGCCCAAGCCTTTTTGCTATTTCCTTTGAATACTCTGCAACCCTTCTGGAATGACCATTGGTGTAATCATCCTTTGCTTCCACAGTCTCTGCCAACGCCATAATGGACTGCCTGTAAAGATTGCCGAATTTGGTATTATATTTCCGCATCCGTTCTTTATAAATCAATTGTTTGATGTAATAAACCCTCAAATAGTTGGTTGTCAGATAGAAGCACAAATAGAACATAATGGTGCTGAACCAGGTATTGGCCCGCCAATCCCCAATATATGCATATAAAACAGTAGCTGTAACTGCAATACCCAGATACAGTAATGCATTTTTCAAATGATGATAAAAGGGAATCAGCTGCAGGATGAAGAACAATACCATATATGCTCCCAGCATACGCTTTCTCACATAGATATCGGTGAACATAAATGCAGCGGAAGCGATGATCAACACCAGTTTATAAGCATTCAACACCAATTTGGCAAACCGGTTGTTCACGGAATGATGTCTTAATGCCATCCTGCAGGTCAGAAAAAACATGAAAGAAGTACTGATCAAAAGCATTTCAGCAAACAGATTCAGGTAATTCCAGGGGCTTTTTAGGAAAAATCCACTCTCCGCATCCAGAAGCATCAGAATAAATTCACTGATAAAGACCAAAAGGGATATCCAGTCTAACTTTAATATACCTTCCAAAACATATCGGTCATATACATTTTGTTTCTCCGACGTCGTCAAATCCAGATAATCTATCCGGGTAAATAATTTTTTTATCACTTTTACTCCCTCATCTTTGGTATTACTCTGCCAGATCATTCCTCCCTATTATCCCGCAGAGTTCTCAACATCATTCGTCATTGCACACCCCAGTGATTCCACTTGTCAACCTATAATGTTATACCCGGAACTTCTGCAGCAACTTCGCTTTGATACATTCTATATACAAAGAACGCCAAAACACAATCTACCAAGATAATACCTATCTCAATCACCAGAACAGGTAACTTGGCGGCCAGGAAAACCGTAACAGCATCTACCAGGAAATGAATCAACAGTGCAGCCCAAAAGCATTCCACACGTCCATGCTTAACAGCCCGATATACCAGGTAGGACAAGCAGACATGTAATGCCATGGCAGCCATTCTTTCAACTCCTACCAGTAGAAACTGCCAGGAGGGCATGGCAACCATCTGTTCTACAGCAGCAATAATATTCTGATCATGGGCAGCAATACTTGCATCTAATGCTCCGCTGTTGATGCTGAGGGCAGTGGCCAGATTGGAAAAGCTTCCGATTCCACCTATCAAAATTGCTTCCACTCCACCGTGTCCCAAACCGTACATCAGTGCTTCCTTCTTATATAAACGATTGCGCATCAGATACTTCATGGCTACAAAACGTCCGGTCTCTTCAAAAACCGCTGCTGCCAGACCTCCATACATGGCGTACACCAACAGATGTTTCGGATCAGTCATATAATCCTGAAACATGCCCAGCACCAACATATGTAATGCCTGTTCCGCAATCAGTGCGAAGAAGATAAAGGTCATCATACCGATCAGAAAGCTCCTTAATGTAGCCCCCTGCTGTCTCTTCATATAATATACTGCAAAAACCGGAACCGTCAGACAAAGAATCAGACTGATTCCGATAAATCCTATACTTAACCCGCTTATCTGATACATATTTCGCTCCCTTCCGCAGACACTTTTTAGCAAATGTTCAAGTACGCCATCGGCGTGTCTGCCTTACATTCTTCAGCACTTCCGCCGGAGAACTTTATCTCAGGCGGCATTTGTGCTCCCATAAAATCATTACATAGGCTCATTATAACAAAATCACCTTATGCTTGTATAGTTGCTTCATCCGAGGCTAGAATCTTATTGATATTCATCAAAAACAGGATGGTTGCCGTTGTGGCAGATAACACATCTGATATGGGCTCTGCATAATATACACCCATAACGCCAAAGCCCAAAGGCAAAATCAGTGCCAGCGGGATCAACAGAATCAATTTACGAAGGACAGCAATGAATAAGGATATTTTTGCCTGTCCCAATGCCACAAAAGTGGGTTGAATACCTGTCTGTAATCCAAACACCAGCATACCCATCATAAATACCGGCATTACTTTTCCCACCAGCGCGATCAGCTCCTGCTCATTGGTGAATACCCCGGCAAACAACTCCGGAAACAACATGGTCAAAGAAGTAAACAAACCGGTATAAATAAATGTAGCCCCTATCATCCTTTTATAGGTACTGCGCACACGCTTATAATCCTTCGCACCATAGTTGTAGCTGATGATAGGCTGCACGCCCTGGGTAAATCCATTCATTGGTGCGGACATCATCTGCATAATACTCTGAATGATCGTAAAGGACCCCACATACAGATCTCCGCCATAAGTAGCCAATCCGTGATTGATAACAATACTGATCAGGCTTTCGGTAGAAGTCATAATAAAAGGCGATATTCCCAATGCCACAATCTGTTTTATCACGCTCAAATCGGGCTTAACATATTTGACTTTTATGGTCAATGTTCCCTTTTGGTTCAACAGCGTTCGCAAAACCCAGATTGCACTGGCAGTCTGTGAAATCACGGTGGCAATGGCCGCTCCTTTTACTCCAAGGTCAAATACGAAGATCATGATCGGATCCAGCGTCAGATTCAGCACGGCACCGATCCCCACGGACAGCATCGCCACAATGGGTTTTCCCTGGGCAATGATGTACTGGTTCAGTCCCATGTAAAGCAGCACCGACAAAGTTCCCAGCAAATAGATGCTGAGGTAAGAATCTGCATAGACAATGGTAGCATCACTGGCACCAAACGCCCGCAGCAAGGGCTCCTTCACTGCATAGAACACAGCCATCAGAGCAATCGAGAACCCTATCAGCAGAAATACTCCGGTACCCAGTATCTTCTCCGCTCCCTCTCTATCCTGTTTTCCCAAAGCAATGGCAGAAAGGGGAGCACCGCCGGCACCTACGATCATAGCAAAAGCAGTCACCAAAATGATGATCGGAAAGGTTAATCCCACACCTGTTAATGCATTTGCCGAGGCCCCGGGAATATGACCAATATAAACTCTGTCCACTATGCTGTACAAAATGTTGATGATCTGTGCAAAAATCCCCGGCACAGCCATACTGATCATCAGTTTACCAATAGGGACTGTTGCCAATCTTTGTTGTCTTTCTTCTTCCTTACTTAGCATAAATACCTTTTTCCTCTTTTCTTTTTTATGAATTTTGCAATTTATCACAATCCCCTTTTTCAACTGCTACTTACCGAAATATTCCTATTTTCAGCAAGGAATGTTCCTACAACTGAAAAACAGGGTAAGCAGATTTGCTTACCCCATTTACTGTATCTTTTCATGCAGCATGTATTGCATTTTCCCGAATGCCATGTCTGTAAAAACTATTTCTTTAACTGTTCTTCCAGTTCAACTGCAAGTTTTAATGTATTTTCCAGAATTCCCTTGATGCTCTGCACATTTTCCAGATAATCCTTGGCAATCGTATTTGCAGAACTGATTTCTGTGATAACACCACTCAATTCAGTATTTACCGCATCTAAGGAGGTCTTAATTTCAGAAGCGGAATCTCCACTGTCCTTTGCCAGCTTACCCATTTCCGTTGCTACCACAGCAAAACCACGTCCGGCTTCACCACTTCTGGCAGCTTCAATTGAGGCATTCAATGCCAGAATATTGGATCTGGAAGCATTACCGCTGATCTTACTAACAATGCCAACCGCTGTATTTACATCCTTTCCTACATTGTTGGTATTAGCAGCCATGTTCTTCAGCATCTCAAACAATGTTTCCACACCGGACACCATGGAATCGATGGAAGCACTTGCCTGTCCGATTGCACTTTGGAATTCATTTGTCAGTTCTGTCATTCTCTCTTTGACACCGGCAGAGAAAGAATTGATCACACAGCCTACGGTTACATTGCCATCTTTTATGGGAACCAGCACGCCTTCAAAGGCTTCCCCCATCACTTCCTTTGGCAAATAATTGTATTTCGATTTTCCGGTTCTCATGACTTCATCGTACGCACCGCTGGGATCGATGAACTTGTCTCCTATTTTCTTCTGCGGTGCAACACCGCTTGGAATAACGTATCCGCACACAACTGCTTCATCATCCAGCACTGTCATGTATGCGTCTCTTCCCTGTAATTCATAGAAAACCGGCAGCATATCCACTACCATCTGTACACGTTCGTTCATATAAAACCCCCCTATGAGTTAAATTTGTTTGTAGTTTCACCCCACTTATGGAAGTGGAGTATTCTCCGACTGAGATAGAACGTATCATATACGTTGAGTATACTACTTTTGTATAAAAAAAGATACGGGTTACGAATCA